>CAYLYR010000036.1:0-15181 GCA_964387835.1 uncultured Melioribacter sp. | reverse complement strand
TTTTAATGAATGAATTAACGACATATAAAAGTTTTTTCCAATCCGTAATTGACACAATTAACAGTGCTAAATATAAAGCATACAAATCTGTTAATAAATTTCATATTGAACAAAATTTTGAAATTGGGAAAATCTAAACTACGTATTGCTAAACCGTTTCCTGCATAATTTTGATAAATCATCAATTTGAAAAATCACTAATATTTCTTACTTTGAATCTTGTATTTTATTAAGAAAAAGGATAAGAATTTGTGGAAACTTCAATAAAAAAAAATCAGGTAAGAGTCGGCAAATTTTTCGGGATCCCCGTTACGTTTGATTTCTCTTGGTTTTTAATTGTAATTTTTCTCGCGTGGATTCTAGCCGAAGGATATTTCCCGAAAGAATATAAAGGCTGGACGGGAATTGAGTATTGGGGAGTAGGAATAGTAACTTCCGTTTTCTTTTTCTTAAGTGTTTTACTTCACGAATTCGGACACTCAATTGCAGCAAAAAAATTCAATTACGATGTTAAAGGGATTAAACTATTTATTTTCGGAGGGGTATCCGAAATTACGGTAGAACCGAAAAGTCCGAAAGAGGAATTTTTAATTTCAATTGCCGGTCCTGTTGTTTCACTTCTTCTCGGTGCAATATTTTATTTTACCGCTACGGCTTTTAACGATAAAGGAATGGTTTACGCCTTTGCCCATTATTTGGGCTGGATTAATATTATTCTCGGTTTATTTAACTTACTCCCCGGATTTCCACTCGACGGCGGCAGAGTTTTTCGCGCTATTGTTTGGGGAATAACCAAAGATTATAAAAAAGCAACGCACTGGTCGGCAACAGGCGGACGATTTATCGGTTTTTTCTTAATCTTCATAGGTTTTTTGGAAATGATGTCAGGTTTTGTAACCGATGGTATTTGGGTTGCTTTTATCGGTTGGTTCCTCGAAAGCGCGGCATTTGCCCAGCTTCAGCAGCAGGAACTAAAAAAATTGCTCGCCGGTCATAAAGTTGCGGATGCATATTCACGGAATTATATGCTTGTTCCCGAAGATATTACAATTTTGGAATTTTTCGACGGTAATAACTTTTATCGAAATAGAAATTTTTTCTTTGCTGAGAACAAGGGAGAGATTACCGGTGTTTTTACTTTTCAAGATTTACTGAAAGCCCCTAAATCAAACTGGGAAAATGTAAAGATAAGCGAAATTATTACTCCAATTTCCGACACAATTAAAATTTCTCCGGATACACCCTTAGTGGATGCACTAAAAATTATGGATGAAAACAGTTTTAATCAACTCCCTGTATTTGATAATGAAAAACTAATTGGAGTGATAAGCCGAAAATCTTTAGTAACCTATTTATCCCAATTAAACACCTCCTCGAAAAAATGAGTTTCTTATCTTTAATTCTCCGTTTTTTTTTCGATAATAAATAAATGATTGGAGAAAATATATTTATGGGAAAAAATAGAGAACAACGGCTTGCCGAAAGGACAAAAAAATTAGTCGAGTTTAGTAAAAAAGCGCCTTTTTTTACTTCACAGGTCGGTTTGCTATCTGAAGCTGCCGGTGTTTTATTCTCCGAGCTGAATTATCGCTTACTCTTCTTTTCTTTTTCATCGGAGGAGTTCGGTTACCCGAAAGTTTACAATTTTGAAGGTAAAGAACTTGTTAAAGGAATAAGCTCGTGCAAGTGTTTTTCCAAATCAGAAATAATTAAGTTTACCGAATTACTTAATACGTTTAATGAACCTACCATAATTCCGGGAAACCGAATTGAAAATCGGCTTTTGGATTTAGGTTTGGAGTTGCCTGAATTTAAACCTGAAGCAGCCTTAACAGCCCCGATTAAAGACAGATTCGATGAAAAACTCGGATTTATGTTTCTCTGTTCCGAAAATGAACAGGATACCGATGATCTGGAATTCTTCTCAAATATCGCGGCAATTGTAGGAATAGGCTTAAGTATTTTAGAAAAACTGGAAAACGACGATTCATTGCTCGAAGAGCATATTTCCGAAAGCCCGATTGGATTTCTTAAAATATCCTATGATTTCAAATTTATCACCGTCAATGATTCATTTGCGCGAATGTTAGGATTCGACAGCGCCGAGCAATTCCTTAGTGATGAAAATCAAATTTTTGTAAAAAGGCTTGAACGCTCAAGAAATATTATCAATGCACTAACACGTTTAAAAAACAGCGACAATTTTACTCTTGTAAGAGAAATGCAGGCAATAGACAAATATAGGAATAAAATTTGGCTTGAGCTGCACGCCCGCTATCATATTTCTGCAATTCCATCTAAAGATTTTTTTGAAGTTTTAGCCATTGACATCACGGATTTTAAGAAGCTGGAAAAGGAATTTTCCAACATGTTAATTTTGCAGGACAGTTTGTTTAATTTATCGAAAGACGGAATTGTTTTGGAGGATGAAAAAGGGACTATTTTAGGAATCAATAATGTACTGACCGAGAGGTACGGAAAATCCGCTGATTTCTTAATAGGAAAACACATTAGCGTGCTCGGCGGGGCTAAACGCACTATTCATGAAAACATTAGGAAACTTCAAGACGGAGAACCGCACGTTCAAACTATTGAACACTTAACCCCCGATGGAAAACGTTATTTTTATGAACTCAGTGAGCGGCTTATTACTTTCCCTGACGGAAACAAAAAGATTGTTTCATACTCAAGGGATATTACAAAAGAAGTAGGATTTGAGGAAAAGATTATAAAACTGAAATCCGACTTGCAGAGCTTCAAGGAATTTCAAACTCTTTTTGTCAGCGCTATTTCTGAAAAAAGAACTGAATTTTTAGAATTAATAAATAACAACTTTGGTTTACTTGAAAAATTATTAGGGAAAGTAGAAGTCCGAAAAGCAATTGAAAAACTTGATTTATTTAGAGAAGACATATTTAAAAATAAAATTACTATTGATTTGCTAACCGCTATCAATTCGGCTTTGCTGGATAAAACTTATTACAAAAATTCTTCATTCGAATTATATGAAGTAATTAAAAATGAATTTATTCCAAAAATAACGAAACATCTTAATATTTACGGAACAACATTAAATTGTAATATTTCCGAGTTAAAACTCAATCCTAAATTGGAAACGGAAAAAGAGGTTCTGTTAAATCTTCTGGAAATGATTATTGGTGCTATCGTTAAAAACAAAAGCTATAACCGTTTGGATTTTCAGCTAATCGAAGGAAAAGACAACAGTGCTGTTATTGAAATTGTTATTGATGAAAATGTGCTGAGCACGGAATTATTAGGAAAGGTATTCACGCCGCCCGCTTCCGGAAATGAATATTTTGTTAAAATTCCAAAATTATTTTCCTTGGCTGAACGTTCGGAACTGATTCTTCAGTCCGGCGAAAAAACTAAAATAAAACTAATTATTACTTAGGTTAATTTATGACTGAACCGGAACGCCTTACAATATTGGTTAAAGATACGGATAGAATCGAATTTGTAAAAAATAAGATTCTTCGGATTTTGAGAGAAATTCCCGTAACCGACCAACAATACAGAATGTATATTGATACCGGGGATAGAACCGTTATTCACATTATACTTGAAAACGCTCTCGTTGAAGAGTTCATCTACGAGGCGCTAAACCACCAAATTACTTTTGTAGCTACAAATTCAAAAGTAAGGCGAATTCTTGATATGCTCGCCATTGATTTTGAAGAGAAGGGAAATAAAGATAAATCAGGGAAAGGACGAAAAGGCTTTCCGACTGACGAAGACGAGGAAGATTTCGATATAAAAGACTTTGATAATTCAACCTTCAAAATGGGAAAAATTCTTTCTCTTTCCGAACCGAATGAGATAATTGAGAATGTTGAAAGTTTAGAGAAAGAAGGGGAAAAAATAATCACTGAGACCACCGAAATTTTAAGGAAGACCGTAGAATCGGAGATTGAAAAAAACGAGAATATTACTGTTAAAGACGGCATTAAAAGATTTGACGAAGCGCTAAAACGACTTAAAGAGATTATGACCGAAAGTATTCTTACACGAAAAGAATTAGCGGACTTATCCTACAAAGCAGGTTTAAGTTTTTTTGATTTGGTTAAGGGAAATGAAAAATATAATGACGATTTGAAAGAGATAATTGAAAATGAAGATGTTGATGATTATTTACGGCTTAAAGCAGCGGAAACACTCATTGAGAATTTCAGAAAAGAACATTATCGACTTGAGGAAATTAAAAAATTTATGAATACCAAAGTTCTCTCTCAACTGTACGAAAGGCAAAAAGAGAATATAAAAAATAACGAAATTTCACAAATAACAGCTCTCCTGGAATTTTAATATGAAGTTTGAAACAATATCATTTGTACTTGAAAAAAAAGAAGAAATTGATGAAGTAAGAGAAGCTCTTGTAGAATTTAAGAAGGAATACCCCAAAGTGAAATTGGGGAAACCGAAATTCGGCGAACTAAGTAAGAAAATCATCATTACGTTTAAGGTTGAAAGCGGTTACACTTCCGAATTAATCCAAATATTTACGGCTCACTATATAAAAGTTTTAGCGACAACCAACGAGATTAAGAAAAAAGTTTTCGAGGCAACCGCATCTTACGTGGAAGCTCTTGCACGTCAGGATAAGGGCTGGGATGAACTGAAAATTGAACAGCCGGAAATGAGTGTCTCAGAGCTTGAGGTTTTCGCGCAAAAGGGAAATTATCAAGAAGTTATCAAGATTGCAGGGGACTTATTTCATTACGGAGAAACAATAGTAAAAAAAGCTAAGGATGTTTTAAACATCAGTCTCCAGAAAGCAATTGAAAAATCAATCCGAGCTGCGGAAAAGTCTTCGGAGAAAGCAGGCAGTTCAATCAATGAACTGATAAAAATAGCTACAAGTCAAAAAGTAAAAAACTATAATAAGATTTCCATTATGCGGCAAGCAGGTTTGGCGGCTGTAATTATTGCAAAGGGAAATCCCAAATACCATTACGAGCTGATAAAAATCACAAACAATACGCACCTCGATAATCTTGTAAACGTATCGGCTTTTATTGCTTTGGGTGAAATAATTATGCCTGATCCCGAGAAATATCCTTTGGAGCTGGAAAGCGCTCGAAAACTGCTTAACCTTAGGTGGTTGGAAATAGCTTTTGATGTAGCAGAAAAACTTCTTGACACAATGCAGAAAAAAAAGTTTTCCGAGTTTATGAAATTTCTTAAGGAAAAAAGAAATGAGCAGCCGCTTACATCTGAGAAAAAGAAATAAGTTGTTTTACTATTTCATTTATTTTGCAATTCTGACAAATGTTGTCTTCGGGCAATCTTTTACTCTCGTTAATTTTCTCGGCGATTTCGACAATGCTTCCTCTTTTTCACAATACTCGTCGGGATTTTACGTTACGGACAAAGGGAATAATACCGTCGTCAAAATCGACACTTCGGGAAACATTGAGAAAATAATCGGAGGTTACGGCTGGGACGAATCTTCCTTTGATAATCCTACGGATGTTTTTGCCGCTCCGCTGAAAGTTTTCGTTTCGGATAAAGATAATAACAGAGTTCAAGTCTTCGATAGATTCTTAAACTACTTATTCTCCATAAAATCCTCCGATACATTTTATCCTTCGAACTGTGCGGTTTCCGCCCAAGGAGATATTTTTATTCTTGACGCCGATAATGTTTCAATTCTGAAATATGATATGTCCGGTCACTTTATTGATAATATCGGGCAAATTTCTTCGGGTGATTTTACACTGCAAAATCCGAAAGCGATTGCCGTTTCAGATGAAAATAATCTCTACGTTGCGGATAATAATCGCTTGCTTATTTTCGATTTGTTCGGCAGCGGAAAATCGATAATCAAGCTGAAATTTAATCCGGAGAATTTATCGGTAAATAACGGTATGATTACGTTAACCACGCCCAAAAAAGTTTATCTGCTTAATTTACAAAAAACAAAAATCAGAGAGTTTGATTTTAGTACGCAGTTGGAAAATCGCAACATTATCGATGCCGAATTTTCTTTCAACAAACTTTTTGTATTAACCGAAAATCAAATTTTGGTTTTTAATATTCCGGAATGAAAAATATTCGATTCGTAATTTTCGGGATTATTCTGTTATGGAATTTGGGAAACTTTGTTCAAGCATTGGCTTTGTTAAATAAAAGTTTTCTTTTTGCTTACCCTATTCTAAAACCGACTTATCACCTCGTCTGCCATCAGGAAACCGCTAAGTTAATTCACTTATTCGGAACAACAACATTACTCTGCGCCCGTTGTACCGGAATTTATATTGGAGGATTATTAGGAATAGCAGTATTGTTGTTTTACCGCCGCAGTATTGATTTTCCGACAAAATATCTGCTCTATTCTTCCATCCCTATGTTCCTCGATGTAGGTTTGGTACTACTCGGTATTTATCAATATTCAAAATCCATTGCCTTTTTAACCGGCGCTCTTTTAGGTTCGGTCGGAATTGTTTATCTTGTCGAACTTATTGAAAAATTTTTATCTCAAAATCGGAGTAGCGCAGAGTGAAAAAATTATATCCCGTACTTATTGCCGGATTTTCAGCCGGAGTTTTTGAAATTGTGCCGATGGCAAAAAGTTTAAGCTGCTGTTTAATTATTCCCACCGCAGCCTTATTTGCACTTTATCTTGAGATGAAAAGCACAAAGAGAACTATTCCTTTTGATATTTCTCTCGGAGTTAGATTCGGATTATTAACAGGAATATTTGCGGCGCTTTTCGGAGTAACAATCGAGACCTTTGTTACTTTAATTACAAAAACAAACGACTTGGTTAATTCCTTTCCTCAAATGCAGCAAATGTTAGAGACTTTTCCGGTTGATAAAATGACAAGAACGGAAGTTATCGGAATGCTGAAAAATGTTGCCGAACAAATAAAAACATCAGGGTTTGCCCCGCTCTACACTTTTGCAATGCTTGTAAACACCTTAATTGTAAATTCCATATTCGGAATAATCGGCGGAATGATTGGGGTAAAATTACTAAATAATAAGTATTTCGGCGGGAAGTAAATCACGGAGTTACTTCTCTTGTAATGATATAAAATAGCTCGGATATTGATGACGCAAAAGCGTTCTAAAGTTTCGGAAGGAATTCTTAACTTCTATTACCCAATGGATTTATCCATTGGGCAGTTTTATTAGAACGGTTAGGATGCGTTAATTTTACTTTTTTCTCCGACAAAAATTGTTCATCGACAGCAAAAAATTTGGAAATTACTTTAATCCTTTCTCCTGAAAGAAATCAATATATTTTCTGTCTTCACCTTTAATATGATTAATTAACCAATCTCTCAAAAACTCCAAAATATCATCCGAAAGTGTTGCCGAGCCGTCATAATACGCTTCTTTAAATTCCGTAATTTTATCAACAAAACCCGAATGACTACGTTGATGCTGCACTGTATTCTCATATCTGAATCTGATAAAATTCTTTTCTTCGGTTGTAAAATGAACGAAAGAATAATTAATTAGTTCATCTAATATTTGTTGTAAAATTTCCTTATCCCGTCCTTCTTTTTTAGCTTCATAAAGCTTGTTTATGAGTTGAATAAGTTGTTTATGCTGTTCATCGATTTCATGAACTTTAACACTTAAACTTTCGTTCCATTCAATAAAACTCATCTATTTTTCTCCTAATAATTTGAGAGTTAAAATTAAACAATTACTTTGAAATAACCGCTACTTTTTAATCCAGACGGATTTAATATTAACAAATTCCTTAATTCCGTAGTGGGAAAGCTCTCTGCCGTATCCCGATTTTTTAGTTCCGCCAAAAGGTAAACGCGGGTCGGATTTTACCAATCCGTTGAGAAAAACAGCTCCGGCATCAATTTCCTTTACAAGTTCTTTGCCTCGATTAATATCTTTTGTCCATAATGAAGCGCCCAAACCAAACTCGGTATCGTTCGCTATTTTAATCGCATCTTCTTCATCCTCGGCTTTAATCAAAATTGCCGCCGGTCCGAAAAGCTCTTCTTCGTAAGCCGCCATTCCTTTTTTCACATTTGCAATTACAGTCGGTGCGTAATAAACTCCTTCTCTCTCCAATCTGCCGCCGCCGGTTAAAATTGCCGCTCCTTGTTTTACGCTCGCCTTAATTTGTGAATCCAGCTCGAGAAGTAAATCCTCTCTCGCTATCGGACCTAATTCGGTAGCTTCATCCATCGGATCTCCAACTCGTATTGATTTCATTCTTTCAACAAATTTCTCCTCAAACTCTTCGGAAATTTCTTTAACGTAAATAAACCTCTTGGCGGCAATGCAGCTTTGTCCGTTATTTATCAGCCGCGCCGTTACTCCGACATTAACAGCTTCGTCAATATCAGCATCTGCAAAAACAATGAAAGGGTCGCTTCCGCCAAGCTCAAGTACGGATTTTTTTATTCCCTTTCCGGCAAGTTCCGCTACGCGGCTTCCGGCAGGTTCGCTTCCGGTTAATGTTACGGCTTTAACTGCAGAGTGTTTAATTATTTTCTCAACCGGTTTCGAGCCGATTAATAATGTTCGAAATGTATTCTCCGGAAAGCCTGCATCGTGAAATACTTCCTCAATGGCAAGCGCAGACATCGGCACATTCGAAGCATGTTTAAGAATACCGACATTACCCGCCATCAATGCAGGAGCGGCAAATCTAAAGACCTGCCAAAACGGGAAGTTCCACGGCATAACGGCAAGTACAATTCCAATCGGGTCGAACTGCACATAGCTTTCATCAGCATCCGTAGGAATGAATTCTTTGCTTAATATTGCCTCGGCATTGTCGGCATAGTAATCACAAACCCACGCACATTTTTCAACCTCGGCTTCAGCTTGTAAAATAGTTTTTCCCATTTCCGTCGTCATTATTTCGCCATACTTCCGCTTATTTTCTCTTAATACTTTAGCCGCATTGTGCAGGAAATGACTTCTACTCTTAAAGGACGTTTTCTTCCATTCTTTAAATGCATTATTAACGTTATCGATTATCTGAAAAACCTCTTCATCTGAAAATTCTTTAAACGATTTTATTAATTTTCCGTTTGCAGGATTAATGGATTGGATTGCCATGGCGTCTCCTAATTTTCTTGAAATGATAAGTAAAATTATATAAAAAAATGAAATTGTTAAAGTGAAGAGTGAGGAATTTTTTAACTATGGATAATTGATTTTCCCGAAGAAAAACATGAAATTTATAATAATAAAAGGAAGAAGTTATTAAAAGTATAATAGCTAAAATATTGTTATTTGTTACAGTTGTAATTTCCATTATACAACAGCTTTATTATTATCCGAAGTTGCCGTATAAAGTAGCGATTCATTTTAACGCAAATGGGATTCCGGACAATTTTTCCGACAAACTTTTTTCGGCATTGCTGCAAATCGGGATTATTGTTTTTATGACAATTGTAATCTTTATTGCAGATTACTTTGTAAAACACGGTTCGGATGATTTTATTAACATACCCAATCGTAAATATTGGCTTGCTCCCGAGCGGAGGAAAAGGACTATCGATTTACTCTCTACTTTTGTTTATTGGCTGGGAATTTTAACCAATGCTTTCCTCCTATTAGCTTCACAGCTTTTAATTTATGTAAACTTAAAGCCTACTGTAAGTATAGGGCATAACTTCTGGGAATATCTCACCGTTTACCTTTTAGCAATTTTTATTTCAATTTGGGTTTTCTTCAGAATCTTAAATAGCAAGAAAAAAGATAAAAGTAATTCCGAATCATAACTCAACCGATTAAGTACACATGCCATTCAAGAAAATTCTATTCCGTTTTTATTTTTAGCAGAGACGGAAAAGTTCCGCCGGTGTAGATTTGAATTTTCGCTTTGGTAAAATCCGAATCTTTACATGAATAAATATCGGTAAACACTTGCGGATTCCTATCGTAAAACGGAAACATACTTGACTGAATCTGCACCATAATTTTGTGCCCTTTACGGAAAGTATGCAGAATATCCTGTAATGGAATTTCAACTTTTGTCGGTTTTCCTTTTATAAATGGTTCCGGCGCAGAATATGAATTTCTGAACTTACCTCTCATAATGTCGTACCGAACAAGCTGCTGATACCCGCCGTATTTAACTCCATTTACGCTTTTCATGCTGTCGGGATATTCGTCAATCAACTTAACTACAAAATCCGCATCGCTTGTTGAAACGGAGACGAATAGTTCTGCAGTTAAAGAGCCGGCAATAGTTATATCGGAATCCAAAACATCCGTAGAAAAAACCGCCACGTCGGGACGTGTTGAAGCAAAGCGCTGATCTTCCGTCATATATGGTTTGGGATAAAATCGCATGGCGTCAATAATTTCAGCCGTGTATGGAACGGGATGATTCGGATCGCTAATATATTCAACGGAATCGGCATGTTCGGGGAAATCGAACGAAAGTTTATTTGCGTCTGAAAGATAAAGGCTTTTTTCTCTCAGCCTTTTCGGAGGCCAATTGTCGAACTTCCTCCAACGGTTTCTTCCCGTTTCAAAAACGTAAGCTTCGGGCAAAGTCATCTGCCCTTTATTTTTTAAGTAGAAATTGAAGAACGGAAGTTCAATATTCTTTTGATAAAAATCACTCGTTGAGGAACCGAATTCAACATCGCCGAGTTTCTCGCCGGTTCCTCTTGACCAACCTCCGTGATACCACGGTCCCATTACAAAAATGTTAAACGTACTTTTATTTTTTTTCTCAATCTCTTTATACGTATGAATTGCCCCGAACAAATCTTCGCTGTCGTACCAACCTCCGACAGTCATTACCGCAGGCTTAACATCGGTAAAATCGTCGAGAGTAGATTTCTTCTTCCAGAAATAATCGTACGTTCCGTGTGCAGCAACGCTATCCCAGAAAGGTATTCCGTGATGAAAATATTTTTTATTAATATTTGCAAGCGCTCCAAGCTTCAAGAAAAAGTTATATTGGTCGGGAGTGTTCTTAATAGCTCTCGGAGTCCAATGCGTTGTTAACGAATCATGGGGAATACCGAAAACCGAAAAGAAGTCGAAAGTCATAGCAAGGGAAAGAGCGCCGTGGTGGTGCATATCATCGTCAATAAACCAGTCCGAAATCGGAGCTTGCGGAGACACAGCCTTCAGCGCCGGATGATTAGACATTGCACCCATGGCGGAATAAAATCCGGGATATGAAATTCCCCACATACCTACTTTTCCGTTATTTCCTTTTACGTTTTTTATAAGCCAATCAATTGTATCGTAAGTATCGGTAGTTTCATCAATTTTTCCTTTTGCGCCTCGTTCCCAAGGACGCATATTAATATATTTGCCTTCACTCATAAACTTTCCGCGCACATCTTCCCAAACAAAAATATATTTCTCTTTCTCCAAATATCTTGAAGGTCCGATATGATCTTTGTATTTATCTTCCCCATACGGGGAGCAGCTATAAGGCGTTCTCAGTAGGAGGATGGGATATTTAACCGAAGTATCTTTCGGGGAATAAACCGAAATAAAAAGTTTAACGCCGTCACGCATCGGGATACGATATTCTCTTTTCGTATAATTATTTTTGATGAAATTGTCCTGAGCAAATAAAGAAAGGGTAATTGTAACAGACAAAATAAAAATGACAACTTTTTTCATATTTATTCTCGCTTGTTTATTTCAATAATTTTAGAATTCGGTGATAAGTTTTTTTATCTGCAATAAATTGAATTACCGCGTATTCATCGCCGTATTTAATTTCATTTACCGAAGCCATTTGATGAACCGCCGATATTAATTTGGAGTTTTCAATCGGCACTTTTATTTCCCTATCCAAAAAATTTTCTTCGTAAACATTTTGAATCTTTTTCCTCAGTTCATTGATGTTTATCGCGCGCGCAGCAGAAACAAAAACGGCATCGGGAAATTCGGTTTTCAAACTATCGAACAAATGATTGTCCTTCACCATGTCAACTTTATTAAAAACTACCAACCGTTTTTTTTCTTCACACTTTAATTCTTTAAGCGTATTATCTACAACTTCCATGTGTTCACGGAATGTCGGATTACTTAAGTCCACAACATGCAAAATTAAATCGGCGTCACGAACAACATTAAGAGTACTCCTGAATGAAGCAACAAGCGTGTGCGGAAGTTTACGAATAAATCCCACCGTATCGCTCATCAAAGCTTTTTTCTCCTTGTCGATCGTATAAATACGCGTTGTAGAATCGAGAGTGGCAAAAAGTTTATTCTCAACCAAAACATCCGCCTCAGTCAATAAATTCAGCAGTGTGGACTTTCCGGCGTTCGTATAGCCGACCAGACTTATCTGCAGAAAACTCTTTCTCTGAGAACTTTTGGTTTTCTGCTGTGCCTCAATTTTCTTCAGCTTCTCTTTCAACTTTGCAATTCTATCTCTAATAATTCTTCTATCGGTTTCAATCTGAGTTTCACCGGGACCTTTTGTTCCGATACCGCCGTACTGTTTGGAAAGGTGCGTCCACGCGCGCGTTAATCGGGAAAGCGTGTATTGCAGCTGCGCAAGTTCAACCTGCGTTTTAGCTTCGCTTGTTCTTGCATGCTTGGCGAAAATATCGAGAATCAGCCCGCTCCTATCTAAAATTTTTTTGTTGATTACGCGCTCCAGATTTCTTATCTGCGAAGGGGATAAATCATCATCGAAAATTATTAGTACTGCATCATTCATCTCGGCAAGTTCCGCCAGCTCTTCCACTTTACCCTTCCCAACGTAAAATGCAGGATCGGGCTTCATTCTGTCCTGAATAACTTTCATGACGGTTTCGGCTCCGGCTGTCTCCGCAAGCATTTCAAGCTCTTCCAAATATTCTTCTATTCTCTCTTTTGTGTCGGATTGTTTTTTTAATCCAACCAAAATGACTTTCTCTTTCGTATCTTTCTGCAGCTCGATATTCATTTATCTCCCGACAAAATTTAAAAATTCTTTTTTTGATGTTCTTGCAACAATCATTTCTAAAATAGCGCATAGTAATGACAACGATAGAAACAACCTCCACAACGCGCTTCCAGTACTTTCCGAAACAAGCGTATTTGCGTAATTTTTTCTTTGAGATATTATTCTCACCTGTGATTTTTTCCCTAATGAAACAATCTTCTCTTTCAATTCTTTTGAAGAGAAATATTTTTGGGTAGATTCGACGGGACTTACATTAACCGAAAACTCTCCCGACAAAACTCTCCCCGAATATATTTTATAAATTCCGGAAAAATCCGTTTTACGAAAAGTGTAAAAATTTTTATTCTTCAATTCGTCCGGATTAATAATTATTTCTTTCTCCTTCGGAGTTATTATTTTCAGAGTTGGAGCGGTAAATAACTCTCTACTAATTCTATATTCGTCTCCTGCAAAGATTGAGTTTGCGGAACTCTCTGAAGAAGTTAAGTAAAGGACTATCCTATTCATCAAAGGCGCAAAGATTGGGGTTACGGGAAAGTCGCTCCAGTTAGTAGTAGGAGGCACATTAAAGAAAAAAACTTTTCCTTTTCCGTAAGAATATCTTGAAAGGAAAGCCGATTTATCTTCAAGTGTAATTATTTTCCTTCCGGCGCCATTGCCTTTTATTTTCAGATGCTTAATAATTTTAGGAGAGATAATTTGCGAGTTTTTACTATTCTTGAATAATCCTTCAAATAACGGATCGGAGAGATTCACCTTGTCGAAAAGAATCGGAAAAGATGCGCTTTTATTTGAAACGCCGTAAAATTCGGCGGTTGAGAATTTCCGTAGATAATCTTTGAAATTGTCAGCTGATTTCTCCGAGGGAAAGAGAACAAGTCCGCCGCCTTTTCTTACATAATCACCAATACGGTTCATTAATCCAAGCGGAGGATTAACAGCAAAAACGACATCATAATCATAAAGATTTTCATAATCTGATTGCACGAAATTAACGGATTTAATTTTATTATGAAGTTCGGACGCGGCGGAAAGAGCCAGCCGCACAAAGTCAACTTGATTTTTCCGAGAAGAGATTAACAAAATGTTTCTTTCCGATTTCAGATAGAAACTCAAATAGGCGTTGTTATTAAAGAGAAGGTCATCATCGGAAAGTTTTGCTACGGCGCTTACGAATCCGCCTTCCCCAATATTTGCAGTTAGTTCAACGGATTTAGTTTCGTTTGGAGCAATAGCGGCGGAACTTTGGGCGACTCTCTTATCGTTGACGAAAAGCGAGATTCTATTCTCCCCATTAATAATTCCGCTGCCGGTTTCATTAATTAAAAATCGGATTGGCGCGTTCACGGCAAGAAGTTTCGACTTTAGTTCGAATGCAGAAATTGAAAAATCGCGTTTTGCAATTCCCCTCATCGGAAAAAGATAAATGTTAAAGTCGGGGTTTTCCGTTACTGCTTTCCTTAATGCAGACGAATCAAAATTTGTTTTCTGAAAGTCACTGAATATAAAAAGCTCCTTTTTAAGTGTTTTAGCTTTCCCAATAAAATCAATACCTTCGGTTATTCTATCGAATATCGATGAGTGAACATCGGTAGGCTGCAATGTTTTGATTTCCTCAATCAACTTTTCTCTATTAATCTTTGGAAGACTCTCGAAGCTGCCGGAAGCCGATTCCAAATAAACATCATCATTGTTTGATAATTGGGCTGCCGCCTCCTTCGCTGCAGTTTTTGCAAGACTAAAAACGGAACCTCTTTCCGTTACGGCGTTCATGCTCGGGCTGTCGTCCAAAATAAAAAGCGCCGTTATCTTGGCTCTTTCTCCAGCAATTCCGATTGACGACCTTACTGCAGGTTTGGCAAATGCAAGAACAAGAAAGATTACCAATAGAAGTCTAAGCAAAAGTAAAATCCACTGACGCAATTTCAATTTTCTTATTTTGCTTTTTTTCAGTTCCTCCATAAAGTAGAGAGTACTGAACTCAATCCTTTTCAGTTTCTTCAAATTGATAAAATGAAGCGCAATCGGTATTAATCCCGCGAACAAACCTATCAGCGCTGCCGGATTTAGAAATGTCATAATTATTTCCTTCTCCAGTTAATCAACTCTTGATAACGACTTATCGTGTAATCGGTTAATTTTTCAATGTTGAAAGTCTCAACGGCTTTCTCTCTCGCCGCTTTTCCGAAAAGCTCCCTTTTCTTACTATCAACAATCAGCTCCTCTATTTTCCCAATTAAGCTACTTTTATTTTTCGGCTCGAAGAATAATCCGTTTACGCCATCGTCAATAATATCAAGA
>CAYLYR010000035.1:0-15287 GCA_964387835.1 uncultured Melioribacter sp. | reverse complement strand
TCACTGGTAAAAGCGGGAAAAGAATTTAATTTTATCAAGCCGAATCTTTGGGCGCGACATCAGATGGTTTTAATTGCCGCAGCGCCGACAATAGATGACTTAAAAAGGGATTTTCTTAAAAACAATGAAAATATACTCTACTATTATAAAAAGGCTTCCGACGAAAGATTAAAAGCGCGAATGTTTCGTCCAAAATTTGAGAATAAAGCTCTTGCGGATTCGCTTTTGAAGGAGCACGATTGGACAATGTATGTGCAGGCTGATTACCGTGTTGCTATCGATAGTTCAAAAGAGAATTTTGTTTGGTTAAGGCGCGCAATGAATACCGATATGGAAAGATGGATTTTTGTAAAATGGTGGGATAACGCTTCGCCGGCAATGTTAAGCAAAGATTCCGTCGAATCAATCCGCAACAGAATTACCGCAAAATTTTACGTTACACCCGATAGCTCGGCTCATGTTGAAATAGCGGATAATTATCTCGTTAAAAAAGATGTGAACTTTAACGGTCGTTATGCAATTATGACTCAGGGTTTATGGAGAATGAATGACAAAAGTATGGGCGGTCCTTTTATTAATTATCTTTTTTACGATAAAGCTCAAAAACGCGTTTATATGTTGGATGGCTCAATTTACGCTCCTAAATATTATAAGAAGGAAATTATCCAGCAAGTTGATGTAATGCTTCACACATTCAAAACAGCCGATGAAATTAAAGCGGAAAAAGAGAAGAAGAAGTAAGCTCTTTATTTTTCCTTATGAAGCTCTGTTTCTATTTTTCAGATAAAAACGGAAAGTCTTGATATTGCTTTGTCATCCCGAAAGTTTGCGGGATGAAGGCGATTTTCAGCAAGTAACATCAATCCTTATTGTTTACCATAGACTTAAAGGCTACCGCGTACATTTGAATCTGTTTCACCATCGAATTCAGTCCGTTTTTCCGTGTGGGTGAAAGATGACTTGTTAACCCTATTTTATCAAGAAAGAGAGGCGGATTGGCGATTATCTCTTCCGGCGTATGTCCCGAATAAACTTCAACTAACATGGCAGTTAATCCTTTTACTAAAACGGAATCGCTGTCCGCCCAGAAATGAACTTTACCATCTTCCAATTTTGCAAGGAACCAGACTTGCGATTGACAGCCGGTGATTTTATTTGTGTCGTTTTTTTCTCCCTCGGGAAAAGTTTCTTCATCTTTTGCCAAGTCGATTATATATTGATATTTATCGTCCCAATCTTCAAACATCTCAAGGTCATCGATAAATTGTTGTTGTTTTTCCTTTATTGTCATTATTCCTCCTAATCGTTCCAGATGAAATCGAACAGCATGTAAGATGCCGTTATCATTATTATATCGTAAATAATTAATATTGCAATATCAATAAACGCTTCTTCCAACGAAGCGCCTACAATTGCATATTCGGTTAATTCTATCAAAATTAAAATCAGCGGTAGTAAAATCGGGAATGAAAGCACAGGATAAAGCGTTCCCTTAGTGTTGGCTTTGGAAATAATAGCCGCAATTATTGTTGATGAAACTGCAATTCCAATGTTGCCGAAAAGAAAAGCAAGCGTAATTATCAAACCGTTTTCAATTGCAAAGGAATCGAAAAATGCCAAGAACAAGAGAAAGATTACCAGGTTCATAATAAAGACGAGCAGCAGATTGAAAAGAAACTTGCCTGTAAAGATAGTTGAAGGTTTCGCTATTAGATGAAGGGTAAGCGTGGTTCCGCGTTCTTCTTCGGAAACAAACCCGCGCGAAAGTCCCGACATGGCGGAGAAGAAAATTACCACCCAAAGTAATCCGCCGGTTAGTTCGCCGCTTAAGGTTTCCTGCCCGACGGAAAAAAGAATAACACTGATTGTAACAAGAATAAACATGGCAAGAGCGTTTATCGCATAACGAGTTCTTAACTCCGAATCCCAATCCTTTTTGAAAACTCCGACGGACTTCAATTTACAACCTTATAATCTTCAACATTCAAAAATTCGGAGCAAATTCCCAAATCGCTTTTTTCATTCGAAGCAATAATTACCAACTTTTCCTTTGAGATATTTTCAATTATCTCGTAAACTTTTTCCTTCCCGGAAATATCGAGATTGGAAGTTGGTTCATCGAGAAGAAGAAACTCGGGATTATGCATTAGTGCAAAAATAAATTTCATTCGCTGAAGCATTCCCGAAGAAAACCCTTTCAGTAAATCATTCCTCCTTTTATATAGTTGGAATTCATTCAGCCAATATTTTGCTTTCTCTCCGTTGAACTCAGCGCCTCGAATTTCAGCGAAATATTTTAAGTTCTCCAAAGCGGTAAACTCGCCGTAAAGCACTAAATAGGGCGCAACAAAACCGACGTGCGAAAAAATTTTTTCACGAGGAATAATATTATCATTTAATGAGTATTTCACTTTCCCTTTTGAAGCGGAATTAACTCCGCATATAATTTTTGAAACTGTAGATTTACCCGAACCGTTTTTACCCGTAATACCGTAAACCGTACCGGAAGTAAATGAATAATTAATCTTGTTGAAAACAAGAAGCCGCCCGAAATATTTTGTTACGTTATTTAGCTCGATTGTAAATTTATTCATCTAATCCGTTAATAATAATTCAGTAAAAAAAATCTATTCGGTTAACTTAATTAATTATTGCAAATTTTCCACGTAATAAATTCCCGTTTTTTTCGGTTGCATAAATATAAATTCCGGTGCCTAATTTATTGCCGGAAAAATCAATTCCGTCCCAGCCGATTACACTCATGCCCGAATTAACCTTGTACTCTTTTGCGAATAATAATTTACCGGATAGTGAATAAATTTTAAGATCGGCGGTTTGCGAACTTGCTTTGCTTAAAGGGAAGTATATGTAAGAATCCTCACTGTATTTGAAAGGCTGCGGATAAACTATCGAAGCGGTCTCCAAAGTTGCAGAGGCTCCGGCTAAATCATTATTCAAAAAGTGAAGAACGGATAAATCTTCGAGGACATTGCTCGTAATATCGTAATAAAGTCCTGATGTAATTTCAACGCCGTCTGTCCCCGATTGATAGAGCCGGTAGCTTGCATCTATTGTTCTGTAGGAAGAGGTAAGCGCGCCGTTAACATCGCCGTTTGTAATTAATGTAATAAGTGTGTCCCCGTTAATTATTTCCTTTTTGTAAAGGTTAGAAAGGGGTTCAAGCTGTACGGTTTGAGAGGAATATAACGGCTCCCCGCTCCAGGAATAAATCGAAAGAAGAGGATATTTTTCGGCATCCTTGAAATATTTTCCTCTTTTTGTTCTGAACCCAGTGAAGAAAGCCCACTTCCCGAATTCATTCAACCCGTTTTTAAAGGAGCTGCCGTTTTGATTAAAAACGAAATCGATTGCTTGAACCGCATAACTGTTCGGCATTTCTCTCCAAGTGCTTACAATCGCGGAATAGCCGTAAACATCACGAACGAACAAATCCCAAACAGCTAAGTCATATCCGCTGTTTTGAGGGAAAGAATACTCCGGATGCCGGAAGTATTCGCCCATGTAAGCGATGTAATCGTCAACATAATCAAACACAAAATCTTCCATCGCTGTTGAAGTCAGCTCGTAGTAAAATAAATCCGAGGTTCGTAAAATGTAGTTCCCGATTTGAATGCCATGGTTAAACTCGTGCGCTGCAGTAACTTTTGCGGCGTCAAGACCATGAGTATAAAATCCGTTGCCGTAATCGTTATCGAGAGTAACAAAAGATGTGTATTTTTCATCTCCGAGAGGAACTTCGGGAGTTGTGTAACCGTAGCAGCAAGTTCCAAGGTCGATAATATAAAAATCGTAGAGATTATCGCCGCCGGCTCCGTCATCCGTTGGAGGCATCCGAAATCCCATCTCGATTATCTCTTTGTCGTAAATCGAATCGAGCGCTTCAAGAAATTGAGGAATATTGTATTTGGGCGATGACGAGGAATTTAGATTGAAATGCACTCTGAATTTACCGTTGGGTGAAACTACGCTTGTGTCCGTTTGAGGGCGGCTAAGTAGTTCCGATATTTCTTTCTGCTGCGACGGCGTGAAGGAAGAGAAGTTTGCAGCAATTTCAGCGAGAGTTTCAAACTCGCATTTATCCGCTTTATCTTTTCTCTCTTTGTGATTGGAAAAACTTTTAAGTTTATTTAGAAGCGTAAAGTTGTTTTGTCCATATATGCTCACACTGAAAATTATCAGCATTAAGAGGGAAAATGTTTTCATAAAATTTCTTTGAATGTTAATGAATTAAGTTTTTCATCGAAAAAGATAACGAATTTTTTCTTATCGATTTTCACCGGCAGAAAGTTTTTTATTCCTACGAAATTAAATAATGGCTTGAACCTTAAAAAACTTTTGCTTGTCCGAATGTCGGACTTGAGAAAATCATTGTTCTTTTTATCGTAAATAATAAGAGAGCTGTTTTCACTTAATTTTGCAAAGCGGGGAATAACGTTTTGTGAGTTGAAGTGTTTTGAACTGTAATATTTAATAAGGGAATCCTTGGTGAATAGATTTATTTTGTTCCCGTTTATCGAAATTACAGTCGGAGATGAATTATTGAATTGTAGTTCAAATAAGTCGGATGTGCGCTTAACTTGGTAAACCGTGTCGGTAGTAATTCCGGAGTTTTCCAAATGAGCAAAGACCAAATCGTTCTTTTCCGAAAGGTAAGTGAATTTTCCGTTGTTTGCCGAAAGAAGAGTAAGAGGCTTTGGTGAAAACAAAAGAGTGTCAAATATAATTTTATTCCCTTTAATAATAGGAAAGAAGAAATTCAATGAATCCGCACTTTGCTCAATTAACAAATCTCCCTTAACCCTTATCCTATTGGTGTTTGTAAAAACCAGTTCGTTTTTGCCTTCGTTTTTAATGAGGTAAGTAAATCCATCGGACAAATATTTTGTAAAAAGGAAAAGTGTTTCGGATTTGTTTTTTATTATTTCGAAATTATCAGGTATAAAAGATAAAGGAGAAGAACCTTCCGTTATTTTTCCCGTTCGCTTTGAGATGCTTAATTTTCGTAATTTAAAATTGTTTTTGTCAATCCAATATGTTCGTATCGTATGAATGCCGTTGTTGATTTCAGGCGCGGTGAAATCATTTCCGTAAAGGAGAATGTTTTTAGTTGTGTCAATTCTACTTGTTTTCTCAAATGTGAAAAAGCGCCCTTCATTGCTTAACAGCGCTAACTTCCGTCTGTCAATATCCCAAACCGTTGCAAGGGCTTTTGCTCCGGGCGCTGATGTTATTGTCTCTGCCGGAAGGAATGAGTTGTCTCCGTTATTATAAAAAGCAAGCATGCGTCCGGTTGAATCAATCGCAAGAATATCGGTCTTCTTGTCGTTATTGATTTTTAGGAATTTGTAATCCGCGCATCCCTTAATGTAGATGGAAAAATGCTTAATATTTTGAGGATTGGAATTAACAATGTAAATGGCAAGTGAATCGCCAATCAAAAACGAAAAGTCTCGTACTCGGTCTCCGTCGAAATCGTTAACTTTAAATTTACTTATTTCCCCCGAAAGTTCTTCTTCTTTTGTAAGCTGGAAGGAGTTTGTAACATTCAAATAATACAGAAGTTTTTGTGAAGCATTATCAAAAAGGACTAAATCGTTCATGCCGTCAATATCAATATCTACTAATCCCCCTTCCGAAAAAGAGCCGTATTTAATAAGTTTGTTTTCTTTGAGCTTAAAGTTTTTCTCGGAGAAAATCGAAAGTCCAATAAAATTATTTCCCAGCACAATCGCTCTGTTTTCCGGAACGGCAAGAAAATTACCTACGTCAACTTTCGACGGATAATCTTTCGCATCCTTTATATTCAGCAGCCGCATGCCTCCGTATTCCGTAAAAGAAACCAGTCCTACGATTCCGGACTCCTCGGAAGTAAAGATATATTTTCTATTGATACCTTTTTCAGCAGGCTTAAAAAGCTTTATTGACGAAATAGGATAGAAGAAATATTTTCGTCTCGGTTTCCGCAATCTTTCCGAGGAATGATAAGTATATCCCAAATCGGAATTGTTGTAAAAGATTAAATCGTACGAACCTTTATTATCTATGTTTGCAACAAAGATATTGGTTAAGCCCTTGGATGTAGTGTAGTCGGCTGTTTGGTAAATAGGAAAATCGTTTTGCTGAGAATAAACAAGCGATGAAAACAAAAGAAGATAAAACGAAATCCTACTAACTGCTTTTATTATGTAAGCGTTCTTCTCTTCTGCGAAGAGCTTCTTCATAATACTTTATCTCCTCTTTGGTTTCCGGTATAATGTCGAAAGACTTCACCGGCTTTCCGTTATCGTCAACGCTTACAAAAGTAAGAAAAGCGGTATTGCTCAATCTTTTTATTCCCTGCCTGAATGACTGCTTGTAAACGCATACCATAACTTCCATCGATGTATTGAAAACTCGATTAACGTTTGCCTCAAGCACGACAACATCTCCCAGCTTGTGAGGCTCCCTGAAGTCAATAAAATCAACGGACTTGGTAACACATACTCGCTGCGAATGTTTCGAGGCGGATAGAGCTGCGCAAATATCAATCCAATGCATCAATTGCCCGCCAAGCAGATTTCCCAACTGATTCGTATGATGAGGAAGAACAAGCTCCGTCATTGTCAGTTTCGATTCGCCGATTGTTTTTGTTTTGCTCATACCGTTATAATTTTTCGTTAGGAAAATTTTTTTCAAATATTTCATTTACAATTTGTAATTCATCGGCTCGGTCAGGATAATCATTGCGGAATTTTTTGATGTCTTTCAACGCGTCATCTTTTCTGTTGATTTCCAACTCGGCTTCAATTCTCCCGACTAAAGAACGGGGAGCGTAATCAGTATCGTAAAACTCATTTAACACCGAAGTATAATATAGTATTGACGCCTTGTAATATTCCATTCTGTAATATAAGCGGGCAATGCTGAATTGCTTGTGAGCAAGCTTGTTATGAAGCTCATCAATCTTTTCTTCAACTTCTTTCACTTTCGGACTTGTAGGGAAATAATCCAGAAAGGATTGAAACTCCTGAATCGCCTTCTTCGTATAGCTTTGGTCAAGTCTGTAATCGGGGGAAAGCTCGTAGTAGCAATCGGCGAGCATAAATTGAGAATCCGGCACATAAGAACTTGCGGGAATATCTTTAATCAGCTTGCTGAACTCATAAGCGGAGAGAATATACTGCCCTTCTTTAAAATAGGACATTGCCAGATAATACTGAGCGTCGTCGTTAATTGTACTCCCGGGATATTGCAGCAAGATCGATTGAAACTCCGGAATTGCCGAACGATAATCGCCATCGTCATACAATCCTTTTACATAGTTATAATATTCTTCCGGCGAAAGTGTGGAAGTATCCACTTTAGTTGAACAAGCATTTATTAATATCAGTAATGCAAATAACGCAATAATTTTACGCATCAATTTTTCCTTAATCTTATCAAAATACATTTTTTAAAATAGCTATTTTTATTTTCCTCTCAAACCATAATTGGATTTACTTTCTAACTTCGAGTAACAAAAAGTAGATAAATAAGAGTGATTGTAACTCCAACGTAGATTATCGGCTCAAAAATTGAAGATAAAAAGGGTTCTTCAGGTAACTTCCCTTTGGTAAAAGGAAATGCGCTGTTTTCAATTCGGGAGCGGTTAGTAAAAAACAATGTATCTAAAAACGAAACGGAATCTTTTAATTCCGGTTTGCTTTCGGGCGAATATATCATCTTTAATTTTCTTACCAAATAATAATCGCCGAAAAGACCGCTTCGATATAAATCCGGATATTCGGTAATAACAGTATCAATTCTAATTTTATTACTCTTCACCGCGCGATTTTTTTTACTCTTTTTCCAAACATTATAAAGAACGGAATATTTATAGTAATTACTGCTGTCGGGGAGCGCTGTCAGATTTTCCCCCGCCGCTAATTTCTCCGAGATTGATTTCGCCAACTTTAAGTAAAGCTGCAAATTTGTTTCCGTTTGCTGAGCGTAAACCAAGCCGGATAATTGAATAACGAACAATATTATCAGTAGTTTGCGAATAATTAATTTACCGTTTATTATAGTTAATTGACTAAATATTGAATAAAACAGCATAAAGAGATTAATGTTCCCGTAGGAGTTTTACCTGAGAATTCTCCACACAATCTTGTCTCCCGGCTTTATATCGTATTTATCCGTGAATCCGGCGACAACTTCAATTACATAAATTGCCGGAGCTGTGGATGGATAAGTCTGCTCCGAAAAAGGAGTTGTGTTTTTATGAATATTGATGATTTCTTTCTTCTTATTCACAAATATCATATCAAGAGAAATAACTGTGTTCTTCATCCAGAACGCTTGATAATCTTCGCGGGGAAAGATGAAAAGCATTCCTTGGTTCTCATTCATGTGTTCACGGAACATTAACCCCTGCATCCTTTTCGGCTCCGTGTCTGCAATTTCAATATCAATCGAAGTGATAAAATTTCCCGATTTATCTAAAAAGGTAAGTTCGCCGTCTTTTTCAAATTTGTAAGCCGGGGAATCACTCTCGCTTTTTTCCACCGTATTACCATTGGTTTTTTGTACGTTGTCTGTACAAGACATTATTCCGCCCGAAAACAGAACAATGGAAGAAATAATTAGAAAAATTTTAAATATTCTTATTCTCTGGAACACGCTTCTCATCCTTAAAAAATTTTTTAATCATGAGTAATAATTTATTAATTAAACTTAAACGATGCACATGAAATATTAGATTACATCGTCAAAATAAAATAGTTGCTTGCATTGTTTCAAACAAGGGGAAATGCTTAAATTTGCAACAACAACATTTTTATATTAGACCGACATTAATTTTTTTCTTAGTTCGGTTTTTCAGAGGAAATAATAATGGCAAGTAAAATTATTGAACGAAAAGTTATATCGCTTGACGAATCTCAAGCAAAAATGGCAGCTGCAGGCTGGGGGAAAGAAGCTCTTGAAAATAGCATTGTGGAAAAAATCACTTATCTCTCCGATAGCTTAAAGATAAAGGGGTATATTGCTTATCCGAAATCGAATGGCGAAAAACTTCCGTGTATTATTTGGAACAGGGGCGGATTAGGTGAACTCGGCGTTATCGATTCGTTTAATGCGCGTGGAATTTTCGGACTTATTGCAAGCTGGGGATATTACGTTTTTGCTTCGCAGTACAGAGGCAACGACGGAAGCGAAGGAAGAGAGGAATTCGGCGGTCGCGACTTAAACGATGTGCTTAACTTAATGCCTCTCGCCGAGGAATTCCCTGATGCCGATTCGAGCAGATGGGGAATTGAAGGCTGGAGCCGCGGGGGATTGATGACGTACTTACTTCTGATGAAAACCGATATTTTTAAGGCGGCGATTACCGTAGGGGGCGTTTCCAATTTGCACTGCGAACAAAAGCAGAGTAAGTTTATCGAGAAGCTTGTTAAAAGAACTTTCGGGCATCTATCCGAGGAACAAAAAGAGCAATTCTGCAAAGAGAGGTCGGTAATAAATTACGCCGAAAAAATTACTCCGGCAACTCCGCTTCTCATTGTGCACGGAACTGCCGACGACCGTGTGCCTGTTGAAGATTCGATTGTGCTTTCTCGGAAGTTATTGAAAAATAGGACAAACTTAAAACTTCTTCTTTTTGAAGAAGGGACACATTTTCTAAGAGATCATAAAAACGAACTTAACCGTGTGAGGAAAGATTGGTTCGATAAATTTTTGAAAAACAATAAATAGCAGGAGGAATTATGGCAAGGCGGCAGAAAAGATATTGGCTGATGAAGTCCGAACCGAGCGCTTATTCAATCGATGATTTGGAACGCGACGGAAAAACCTATTGGGACGGAGTCAGAAATTACCAAGCGCGGAATTTTATGCGAGATGAAATGAAAATAGGCGATAAAGTGATTTTTTATCACAGTAACACGGAACCCCCTTCCGCAGTTGGAATTGCCGAGGTGGTTAAGGAAAGTTATCCCGATTTTTCGGCGTTCGATCCGAGCGATAAACATTTCGACCCGAAAAGTAAGGAGGAAAAGCCGACGTGGTTCATGGTCGATATAAAATTTGTGAAGAAGTTTAAGAATATTGTTCCGCTGCAGGCTATGAAAGAAAATCCTAAGTTACAGGAAATGAAACTTGTTCAGCGAGGAAACAGATTATCGGTTATGCCGATAACAAAAGAAGAGTTTGATGAAATAGTAAAAATGAGTAAACAGCCCGCGAAATAGTAATTGGGTAAAAATGAAAAACCGCCTTAAAGGTAAAATTCCCTAAAGGCGGTTTTAATAATTTAATCAACTTTGAAAAAATCGTCTTTTACATCTGTATTGATTTTTACTTCCTTCACAGTCATTTCAATAGTTTGAGGACCTACGGTTTGAACAATTTTACCGGGATATTTTATTCCGTCCCACTCTTTATAATCGGAGTAATCCATTGATGTTGAAAACACTCCTTGCGGAGTTTTTCTCGATGATTCTTCCCGAAGCTTCAATCCGGTATCGGCATCAAAATAAACGATGGTACTGTTCCCGCTCGGGTAAGTCAGCTTAAGTTTGTATGCGGATTTGTCGTTAACTTTTCCCATCCCGATTAGCTCGGGTTTAATGCCGAGTTTATCATAACGTAAAAGGGGATACATTTCACTCTCTTCTTTCAGCGCTTTAAGTTGTTCACCTTCAAGCTTCTTATTCTGTCCCATTCCGGAAACGACGGCATTCGTCCCGTCAAATTTCTGGGTCTGCTGCATAGCGCCCAAATCAAGATTGAAATAATATTTGTTCGGGAATTTTCTCACAATGTTTATCTTAATATTCATCCCCTGAATATTTCCGTTCATCATCACGGTTTCATCTTTTATGTTCATTATTTTTTCTCCTCCGCCGATTGAGTTTATATATTTATCGATAACCTGCTGCAGGGTAACGTTAGACGGAAGTTTTGAAGCATCCGGATCAACCTTGTTTCCGTAGGAATCGAAATAATCTATTTTACCGCTAAGACTAAATTTTTTCAGCTTATCGCCTACATCATGTCTGTTTCCTACAACTAACACGTAGGCTTTGTTCGGTTTAATATATTTTTTTGCAGCTTTAAAAACATCGTCAACAGTAACGGCGGAAAGATTTTTAAGGTAGTTCTTGTAATAATCTTTCGGAAGATTGTATCTTTCGATATTAATAGCGAAGCGTGCAATTGTAGAGGGATTTTCGAGCGAACGAGCAAATTGCCCAATCATGAATTTCTTTACCGTATTTAATTCATCCTCGGTAACTTTTTCGCTTCTCATCTTTTTCATTTCAGCAATAAATTGCGTAACCGCGCTATCTGTAACTTCGTTGCGCGCTTCACATGTCGCATCGAATAATCCCATATACTTATCCTCGTTTAATGACGAATGAGCGCCGTAAGTATAAGCGTGTTTTTCGCGTAAGTTCAAGTTCAATCTCGAAACAAAAGCGCCCCCGAGAATTGCATTGGCTACTTTTGCCGCGAAACCGAGTTTGTCGCCGGGCATAAGTTTAACGGGATAAGTAACGTGAATTACGGATTGTACTGCCGAAGGGCGGTCAACCATTGCAATTTTTCTGATAAGGGGCGGGCGTTTGGATTTGAATTTTACTGCGGGAACAGTTCCTTTCTGCCAATCTGAAAAATATTTTTTTACTAATTCTCTCGCTTCATCCACGTTAATATCGCCGACTATTGCCATGTAACTGTCGTTCGGTCGCATAAAAGTTTTGTAGAAATCGATACACTTAGCAAGAGTAATATTGTTAACTGTTTTTTCGGTTTCAATCTCGCCGTAAGGTGAATCCTTTCCGAAATCAAGAACGTTCTTTACTTTCTCGGCTATTGTCGAAGGTTCTTTCTCTCCTTTTTTCAAAGTGGAAATTGTTCTTTTCTTTATTTTCTCCAATTCGCTTTTATTGAACTTTGCGTTTGAAACAACATCTCCCATTATCTTTGCAAAAGTATCGACGTTCTTTTTCAAAGTGTTTCCGTAAATTCCTTCCGCCGAAGTTGAAAGAGACGCGCCGATAAAATCGATACTTTCGTCTATTTTATCTTTTGTCATTGTGGTTGTAGCCGTCCCGAGCAGACTTCCCGTAATGTTCGATAATCCCGCCATTTCTTTTTCCGCAACGGGGGGATAATTAAAAATAACCGAAAATGAAACTTCAGGTAATTTATGATTTTCAACTACAAATACTTTTAGTCCGTTATCTAAAGTAAAAGTTTCGGCATCTGCAATTTTAATTTCAGGCGCCGGACCCGGTTCGGGCATTTTGCTTCTATCAACCTGAGCAAAAAGAATTGCCGAGGTTAAAAGAACGAAAAGCGTTATTAATTTTTTATTATTCATTTATTTCTCCTCTTAAAATTACTTTTTTGCCGATTTAGGTAAATAATAGAGTATTACTCTTGAATTGGGTGCAAAATATTTCTGCGCAGCTTTTTGCAAATCCTCTTTTGTTACTTTCATATATCTGTCGATTTCGGTGTTAATTAAATTTGCGTCCCCGAAATAGACATAGTAGTTTGCAAGCTGTTCGGCGATTCCCATATTTGTAGAAGCTTTGGAAATAAAGTTAGCTTCAATCTGGTTCCTCAATTTTTGAAATTCTTTATCCGAAATTTCGTTGTCCCTTACTTTTGCGATTACGCTATCTATGTCGTTTTGTAAATCTTCCGGTTTTACTCCGGCGTTTGCGATTCCGAAAACGATGAATACTCCCGGGTCTTCAAGAGCAAAAGGAAAAGCGCCGGTATAAAGCGCCGCTTGTTTTTCATCTACAAGGGTTTTCTGCAGCCAAGAACTTTTTCCTTGTGATAACAAAGTTGTGAGCATATTGATTGCGTAATAATCCTTTGTTCCCTGCGCCGGAATTCTGTATGTTTCAACAACAGCAGGTAACTGAATATTGTCGTAAACCGTGTCGCGTATTTCATTTGTTATCGGAGGCTCAACGACTGACGGAATGTTCATTTTTTTTGTTCCGTGCGGAATACCCGCAAAATATTTGTTAATTAGTTTTTTAGCGTCATCAATATTTATGTCGCCCGAAATGGAAAGCGTTGCGTTATTCGGCACATAATAAGTTTTGTAGAATTCCATAAATTCTTTCAATGAAGCTTTATCGATATATTGATCCGAGCCTATCGGCGTCCATCGATAAGGATGTACTTTGTAAGCATGCTTAAAAACTTCTTCCAATAACGAACCGTACGGCTGATTATCGATACGCTGTTTTTTCTCTTCCTTAACTACTTTCCTTTGTGTTTCCACTCCGATGGAGTCAATTTTAAGATGCAGCATTCTCTCGGATTCCAGCCAAAGCCCGAGAGCCAATTCGTTGGAAGGGAGGACTTCGTAGTAAAAAGTTCTGTCGAATGTTGTGTTGGCGTTAAGAGTTCCGCCGTTGCCCTGAACTATCTTAAAATATTGCCCGCGCGCGATATTGTCTGAACCTTCAAACATAAGATGTTCAAAAAAATGGGCAAATCCCGTTCTGTTCGGTTGTTCGTTTTTCGACCCTACGTGATACATAACGGAAACCGCAACAATCGGCGTGGAATGGTCTTCGTGTAGAATAACATGAAGTCCGTTCGGCAAATCGTACTCCGTAAAATTGATTTTGTTTTCTTGCGCTTTAAGCCCTATCTGCAGGAGAAATAAAGCGGCAATTAAGATTAATTTTTTACTCATAGTTTTACTCGCTTTGTTTGTTAATAATTATTATCAAAACATAAATATATGACGAACAGGAATAAATTTTGTTCTTTAAATGAAGAAATTCTATTATTAATCGGAGGATGTAATTAATCGAAACAATGATTAATTTGTTGTATGAATTTAAATTTACTTGAGAAAATATATCTGTTTACGGTAAAATTGCTGGCGTTTCCGATTTCCTTAATTATCAGAGGTTATCAGGTTTTCATTTCTCCGGCGCTTCCGTCATCTTGCCGCTATATCCCGACATGTTCGGAATATGCGATTCAGGCTTTACGAAAATACGGATTGTTCAAAGGAGGATGGTTAGCAATAAAACGCGTTTCACGGTGTCATCCTTGGGGAGGAAGCGGATACGATCCGGTTCCGTAAACTTCTTAATAGAAATTATTTTACTTTTAGTGTACTCGGAATTCGAGAGAAATATTCGTGAATTTGCGGATAGTTGTTTTTCCGTTGAAGAGAAGAAACTCATCGAAAGGCAAGCTCTCAAAAGGGTGCAACTTAGACGAAAAAAAGAAGCGGAAAAGTTGATTTTATTTCCGAATGTTGTTAAGTTGCTTTTAACAAGAGGGAAAAAATTTTGAGGAATGAAAAAATAATCTGCAAGAAAAGGACTTCGAGAAAATTGTTAATCTCATAATCCAATCTCAAAACAGGGCGTACCAAGCTGTTAATAAGGAATTAGTTAATTTATACTGGCAAGTAGGGAAATTTGTCTTCGACAAGGTAAAAGCAGGTAAATGGGGCGAAGGCATTGTAAAACAATTGTCGAATTACATCCTTTCAAAATTTCCTAATCTCAAAGGCTTTACCAAAAGAGGACTTTATAGGATGAAGCAATTTTATGAAACCTACAAGGACGACGAAAAAGTGTCACCACTGGTGACACAATTGACTTGGAGTAATCATTTGGCAATTTTAACAAAATGTAAGACAATTGAAGAGAAGCAGTTTTATATTTTACTTGCTATTAAAGAGAAACTTTCTTTCAGAGATTTGATTCGACAAATTGAATCTGGAGTTTTTGAACGAACTATTCTTTCAAAACCAATTGTGTCAACAGCGTTGACACAATTACCCAAGCCATCTACTAAGTTTTTTAAGGATACCTATGTGTTCGAATTTTTAGATTTGCCCGAAAATTACAACGAAAAGGATCTACGGAAGTCTTTGGTAGATAATTTGAAGAATTTTTTACTCGAACTCGGAGGGGACTTCACTTTTATTGGGCAAGAGTACCGTTTGCAAGTTGGTATGCACGATTATTACATCGATTTACTCTTCTTTCATCGAGAGCTACAATGTTTGGTAGCGTTTGAACTTAAAACAACGGATTTTAAGCCGGAATATCTCGGGCAACTTAATTTTTATCTCGAAGCGCTCGATACCGATGTAAAATTACCCGGCGAAAATCCAAGTATAGGTGTTCTACTTTGCAAAGGGAAAGACTCCGAAGTGGTAGAATTTGCCATGCGGCGTAATATTTCTCCAGCTTTAATTGCCGAATACCAAACAAAATTGATTGACAAAAAACTGCTTCAACAAA
>CAYLYR010000034.1:0-15681 GCA_964387835.1 uncultured Melioribacter sp. | reverse complement strand
GATTTGTTATCGGGACTTCGCAATGACAGAAATACTAACTTCCCCGACTGCGAAGGCAGTCGAATATAAATAGCCTCGAATGAAATTCGGGGACAATGAAATTGCAGCACAACCAACCAACTACGAAGTAGTTGAAATGCTCTTGACAAATAAAATTAGTGAAAAGATAATTTTCAGAAAACGCCAATATAGATAAAACTTGAGAGAAATTTTTAGATATTTAATTCCATTGTCTTGATACAAAAGAAACGAACCGAAAAAGAGTTAAAAAAGAAAAGGGCGAATTTAACTTCGCCCTTTCATTTTTCTAAAATCGAAGATTAGTATCTGTAATGTTCCGGTTTATAAGGACCTTCTACCGGTACGCCGATATAATCGGCTTGTTCCTTGGTAAGTTTGGTTAAGTTAACTCCGAGTTTCTCAAGATGAAGCCTTGCAACTTCTTCGTCAAGATGTTTCGGTAAACGATAAACATCAACCTTGTAATCCTTCTGCCAAAGTTCAATTTGAGCCAATGTCTGGTTAGTGAAGGAATTACTCATTACGAACGAAGGGTGTCCAGTTGCGTTCCCGAGGTTAACCAGTCTTCCGTCCGAAAGGAGGATAATAGAATGTCCGTCCGGGAAAGTATATTGATCAACCTGAGGTTTAATATTTGTATGTTTGATACCGGGATAATTTTTAAGTTTTTCAACTTGAATTTCATTATCGAAATGACCGATGTTACAAACAATAGCTCCGTCTTTCATCTTTTCCATATGCTCGATACGAATAATATCGCGGTTGCCTGTAGTTGTAACATAAATATCGCCGATTGGTAAATACTCTTCCAAGGTTTTAACCGCATAACCTTCCATTGCCGCCTGCAGCGCACAAATCGGGTCGATTTCCGTTACGTGAATTCTTGCTCCGAAACCTTTCAGCGACTGAGCCGAACCTTTACCAACGTCGCCATATCCGCAGACAACGGCATTTTTTCCCGCCATCATAATATCCGTAGCGCGTTTAATTCCGTCGGCAAGCGATTCGCGGCATCCGTAAAGATTATCGAATTTTGATTTTGTAACGGAATCATTTACGTTAATTGCGGGGAAGAGCAATTCGCCTTCTTCCATCATCTGATAAAGACGATGAACGCCGGTTGTTGTTTCTTCCGAAACTCCGCGAATATTTTTAGAAATATTTTTCCATTTTTCAGGATTAACATTAAAAGTTTCTTTTAAGCGTTTCATCAATTCAACTTCATCTTCCGCGTCATACTTCAAATCGAAAATAGCGGGATTTTTTTCTCCTTCAACACCTTTATGAACCATTAAAGTGGCGTCTCCGCCGTCATCAACAATTAAGTCGGGACCGCTTCCGTCCGGAAACGTAAGGGCTTGTTCCGTGCACCACCAATATTCTTCAAGAGTTTCACCTTTCCATGCAAAAACGGGAACTCCGCTTTCGGCAATTGCCGCAGCCGCGTGATCCTGTGTGGAATAGATATTACAGCTCGCCCATCTTACGTCGGCGCCAAGCTCTACAAGCGTTTCAATCAGTACGGCGGTCTGAATCGTCATGTGCAGCGAACCGGAAATTTTTGCGCCTTTTAACGGCTTTGTATCACGATATTTATCGCGCAGCGCCATAAGTCCCGGCATCTCTTTTTCCGCAAGAGCAATCTCTTTGCGTCCGAAATCGGCAAGAGAAATATCACGCACCTTATATTTTAGTTCGTTGTTTACTGTTACTTCGTCCATTATTAACATATCTCCTTTTATAAATATTTCTTAAATAGGGGAACCAAATCAAGTTTTTCCCAAGTAAATTCTTTTCCTTTTCTTCCGAAATGTCCGTAAGAAGAAGTTTTGCGGTAAATCGGGCGTTTTAAGTCGAGGCGCTCAATAATCCCTTTGGGAGTTAAATCAACTTCTTTCATAATCATTTCGGCAATCTTTTCATCGGCAATTTTTCCTGTGCCGTTAGTATCAACATGAACGGAAACCGGTTCTGCAACTCCGATTGCATAAGCCAATTGAACTTCACATTCCGCTGCTAACTTTGCGGCTACAACATTTTTTGCAATATGCCGCGCTGCGTATGCTGCGCTTCTATCGACTTTGGAAGGATCTTTTCCCGAAAAAGCTCCGCCGCCGTGTCGCGCCCAGCCGCCGTAAGTATCCACAATAATTTTTCGTCCTGTAAGTCCGCTGTCTCCGTGAGGACCGCCGATTTCAAAACGTCCCGTTGGATTGACATAAATTTTAGTTTTTTTATCAATAAATTTTTCAGGAATAACGTTTTTGATTACGTGTTCGATAACATCTTTTTTTATTTTAGATTGTTTTACCTTTGCATCGTGCTGAGTGGAAACTACAATCGCATCTACTCTTAAAGGCTTATTGTTTTCATCATATTCAATTGTAACTTGTGATTTTGAATCGGGGCGCAAGTAAGGCATTAAATCGGAATGCTTTTTTCTGATGTCAGTTAATCTCTTTACCAATTTATGCGCAAAAACAATCGGCATCGGCATATACTCGGGTGTTTGGTTGGTTGCGTACCCGAACATTAAACCCTGATCGCCTGCGCCGCCTGTATCAACGCCCATCGCAATATCGGGCGACTGTGAATGAATTGTATTAACAACGCCGCACGACTCGGAATCGAATCTGTATTCCGCTTTTGTATAACCGATATCTTTAATTATGTGTCTTATAATTTCAGGAACATCTACCCAAGCTTGTGTAGTAATTTCTCCGCCAACCACAACCAAGCCTGTTGTAACAAAAGTTTCACATGCTACGCGGCTATTTGAATCTTGTTTTAAGACGGCATCTAAAATACCGTCGGAAATTGCATCCGCTATCTTATCCGGATGTCCTTCGGAAACAGATTCCGACGTGAATAAATAGGACATTTTTTCTCCAATATTATTTTTAACAATTATTTAATATAAATTTATTCCTATCAAAATTCAAAGATTATACTTTGTTATTTTCTTTTTCTGAGAAAAATGTGAGTAAAAACACCTTAGTTATCGGAAGAAATATCATATTGTTTATGTAACAAAAAAAATATATTATTGGTGATGTTTTTAATACTCAAAGGAAATTAATGACGAAAAGTAAAAAGCTGAAAAAAGAAATCGGACTGCTCGGCGTTTATGCTATTGCAACAGGCACAACAATTAGCGGAGGATTTTTTCTCCTTCCCGGAATAGCGGCGCAGCAAGTAGGCGCGGCGGTTATCTTAACTTATCTTCTTGCAACAATTCCCCTCATTCCTGCAATGTTCAGTATGATTGAACTTGCAACGGCAATGCCCCGAGCAGGCGGCGTTTACTTCTTTCTCGATAGAACTCTCGGACCTCTATGGGGGACGGTGGGAGGAATCGGGACTTGGCTCGCGCTTATTCTAAAAGTATCGTTTGCATTGGTAGGAATGGGAGCTTACATTTCACTCTTTTTCCCCGATATTTCAATCCGCCCGATAGCTGTTTCAATTGCCGTTATTTTGGCAATATTGAATTATTTCGGCGCAAAAAAAACCGGCAATCTTCAGGTTTTTCTCCTTTTCGGAATATTATCCGTTTTAATCATCTTTATTGGATTCGGCTTGCCGGAGATTAATATTTCACACTTTGCGGGAATTTGGGATAAGGATGTTAGTTCCATATTTGCTACAACCGGAATGGTTTACATAAGCTATGTAGGAATAACAAAAGTTGCAAGTCTTTCCGAAGAAGTGAAAAATCCCGAACGTAATTTACCTCTCGGTATAATTCTTGCCTTTGTTACTTCAATTATTATTTATGCTTTGGGAATTACCATTATGATAGGCGTTTTACCTTTAAGCGATTTAACTTCCAGCTTAACGCCTGTTGCCGATACGGCAAAAGTTTTATACGGAAAAACGGGAGTTATTCTTGTATCAATTGCAGCTCTTTTTTCTTTTATCTCGGTAGCAAACGCCGGTACGCTCAGCGCATCTCGCTATCCGCTTGCAATGAGCCGAGACCAACTTGTTTCGCAAAAATTTGAACGTCTTAATAAAAATAGTGTTCCTGTCTATGCACTTATCATTACTGTTTTAATTATTCTTGCAGTATTAATTTTTCTTAATCCTACCAGCATTGCCAAACTTGCAAGTGCATTTCAATTACTGATGTTTATGCTTGTGTGTGTTGCCGTAATAGTTATGCGGGAAAGTAAATTGGAAGCGTACGACCCGGGATATAAGTCCCCATTTTATCCGTGGATGCAGATACTCGGAATAATTGCGCCTCTTTTTCTTGTTTCACAAATGGGAACTATTGCGTTACTTTTTTCAGGCGGCTTAATTCTATTTGCCATTGTTTGGTATTTTTATTACGGAAGAAAACGTGTTGATAGAAACGGCGCTATTTTTCATGTTTTTGCAAGATTGGGATTACAGCGGAACTTAAGTTTTGAAAATGAACTGCGTGGAATTATGAAGGAAAAAGGTTTGCGAAAAGAAGATCCGTTTGACGAAATAGTTGCAAGAAGCATTGTAATCGATTTACCGGAAAGAAAAGAATTTGACGAGGTAGTTGATGAAGTTGCAGCAATTCTCGCTCAAAAAATTGCGCATTCTTCCGATGAAATCAAAACGCGCTTTTTGGAAGGAACACGCATTGGCGCTACACCCGTAACGCATAATGTAGCTTTGCCTCATTTGAGAATTGACGGTTTGCTGCAGCCGGAGATGATTTTGGTCCGCGCGCAGAAAGGAGTTCACATTCATTTTGTAAATCCGATTACAGATAAAGAGGAAGCCCAAATTGTTGCCGCTCTCTTCTTTTTGATTAGCCCCGAAAAGAATCCTTCGCAGCATTTACGAATTTTAGCGCGCATTGCCGGTCGTATTGATGAAGAAAGTTTTGAAGAGGAATGGAAAAATGCAAAATCAAAAGATGAAATTCGTCGGACGTTAACTCATGACGAAAAATGGGTTTCGCTTACCCTGCGCGAAGGTAATCCGACGAGCGAGCTTATTGGAATTAAGGTTGCGGATGCGCGAATGCCGAAAAACTCCCTAATCGCCGTGATTAAAAGAGACGGAAAAACTCTAATTCCCAAGGGCGATACTATGTTCCGTGAAGGCGACAGACTAACAATAATAGGGGATCCGGAATCGATAAAAGAACTCGAAAGCAGATTCGGTCTAATATCAGGAAAAAAAGAATAATAAAAATGAAAAAAGAAAAAGATTTTATACCGCTTAATTTCTCTTATTTCGATAACGAAACAATGGTTGAAAAATCGAGAGACTTTTTTGTTTTGATAAGACAAAGACGCACGGTAAGGGAATTCTCCGAAAAACCGGTCCCGGAAGAAATTATCATCAATTCAGTAAAAGCCGCCGCATCAGCTCCTAACGGTGCTAACTTACAGCCATGGCATTTTGTTATTATAAAAAGCTATGATTTAAAATCGAAACTTAGGAAATTAGCCGAAGAAAAAGAACGGGATTTTTATTCCGAGAGAGCGCCCGAAGAGTGGTTAAACGACTTAAAACATCTGGGAACGAATGAATCGAAACCGTTTCTTGAAAAAGCGCCCTACATTATTGTTATCTTTGAAAAGAAATGGGATGTTACGGAAAACGGCAGGAAGAAAAAACTTTACTACACGAGGGAATCTGTTGGAATTGCCACGGGAATATTAATTACGGCTCTTCATAATTCCGGTTTGGCTACGCTTACATACACTCCGGAGAACATGACCTTTCTGAACGAATTGTTAAAAAGACCGAAAAACGAAAAACCGTTTCTTCTTGTTGTTACGGGACTGCCGGATAGCGGAACGCTTGTTCCCGACATCACAAAAAAAGATTTTAATGAAATTGCGGAAATAAAGTAAACGGATTTGCCATCTCTTTTTACATTTTCTTGTGTTCAAGAAAATCATAAATAAACATGTAATAAAAGCTCAACGGATAAATCGGGCGTCCCTGTATTGAATAGATAAATATAAAAGAAGCGGGCAAAATTGCCCGCTTGGCATTTTTATTATTGAAAAACTACTTGAGCAATATCATCTTTTTAGTAATGCTGAAATTGGCGCTTTGTAATCGGTAGAAATATATTCCGGAAGTTAAACCTTTGCCGTTGAAATCAACTTTATAGTTTCCGGCGTTAATATTTTTGTTCATTAAGGTTGCAACCTCTTCGCCGAGAGCGTTGTAAACTTTAAGTGTTACGTGCGCACTGTTCGGAACAGCAAATTTAATTGTAGTCGAAGGATTTCCGTTTGAACTTTTGGAAAAAGGATTCGGATAGTTTTGCGCAAGATTAAATTTCTCGGGAAGCGCTCCGCCGTCACTTTGAACGCCGACCGGATAAGTCGTAAAACGCATTACTGCGCCGTCGTGGTCGGATGTTCCGATTGGCGTTGTGTCATCATTTTCAAAATATTCGGGGAAATCGGAATCGGCGTGAACAAACTTAAAATATCTCACATAGTTAAACATTGCCGAAGATACGACTATGTGATCCAACGCTTGAGCATCGCCGTTATAAACAAATGAGTAGCGATTTTGTTGAGCATCTTCTTTAGTTAAATTAACTAAGTCGGGATTTACTACATCCGTGGCGGGAATAAGAGATTGGAGCGTATCCAAGCTTCCGGTAATCTGTCCGAGTACATCGAAATATCCGTCGGTAAATTCAAAGGAATTATAATCTCCGAGAACAACAAATTTCACATCGGAATTATTTGCCTGCTGGCTTTGAAGATAATCTGCAAGCCATTCCGCCTGAGCCGCTCTTTTCGCTCTAACAAAATCACCGTCGTTCGGATCATCAATGTTATTGCGTGAACGAAGATGAACATCGACAAACTTTACTGAAAAACTTCCTCCGATAGCTGCATCTAAAACAAGCGGAGGTCTATCGAATGTGTATTTTGTTTCTCCTCCGATTTGGAACGTGGCGTTTTCTCCAACTGCGTCAACGCTTGAAACATTTATTCTGTTGTTAACCAAATATCCGACGTTAATATCAAATGCGTAGTTTGAATAAATTAAATAAGCCGTGTAATTTAAGGAAGCATCGTCGGAATGGAGTTGATTCGCAAGATCGGTTAAAACACTCTGATTCTCAACTTCTTGAAATGCAATAATATCGGGTGATTTCATCACATCCCGAATATATTTGGAGAATTTTTTCAAACGGATTGAATAAACGGAAGCATCGTCATTGTTAAAGACGTGGCAATTTAATGTTCCGACAGAATATAAGTCCGGGTTATTATCGGGATCGGAAGCGGCATCGGGAGTTATATCGGTATCAACATCCAACTCAAGGGGGAAAATTCCGTAATCTCCGAAACTATATCGAACAACGCCTTTACAGTAACTGATAACGTTTCCGCCTTTAACCAAAACCGGATCGGTGCTGTAGGTGTCAATTTCAAATTTCTCGGGATTTCCGTCAAAAACCGGAAGTCCGTTTAAGCCCGGAAAATCAATTCCCGGTTCTCTGAAAATTCTTGTCGGTTTGGCGACAGCGTAAAAATCACCGTGAATATTTGTTCCGGAACAAGCAACGCCGTTATAAAATTCGACGAGCATTCCTTCGTATCTTTCCAATTCGTTTTCAGGCTGCGGACGAATCGGCGAAGGCGTATCGGCATCCCAAAGTACCGGAGTAGGAAGAGGGTTATTACTCGAAACAACAGATACGGAAGGGCTTCCGATTTCCGTTAGTCCGTAGTATTCCGAAACGTCTCCGGTTACGTTTACGTAATCGCCGACTTGTACGTTGGGCGTTTCTCCCAAATAAACGTTTATTCCGTTCGACGTTTCAGGGTTGTTGTCGTCACGGCTGTCGGGAGTCTGCATGTAAAATCCGTTGGAAAGAACAAAAGTTACAACGTTATTCTGAGTTGTAACCGTCTGCCCTACGTAGGGTGATTCCATGCCGGTTCCTTGAATTTGGTAAATCTCAAGAACATCTTTTTGCTGTCCGAAGATAACGGCAACAAATAGCATTATTGAAAAGAATGTAAATAATTTTTTCATAATTGACCTCTTATGTTAGTTTGATTTCTTTTTCCACTTCATGTAAAATTTCAGCCGTTTCCACAAGCTCAATCGCTTTATCCAATTGAGTGTAAAGAATTCTGTCTCTATCAATCCGTTTAATTTTTCTTCTAATTAAGTTGTATGCGGCGGTAGTTCCTTTTCCGCACTTAAGCGGCTTTAAAAACTCAGCGCCTTGTGCGGCGGTTAGAAGTTCAATAGCTATTACTTTCTGAACATTCATTAATATTTGATAACAATGACGCGCCGCAATAGAGCCCATGGAGTTGTGATCTTCCTGATTAGCCGAAGTCGGTATCGAATCCACACTTGCCGGATGAGCGAGAGTTTTGTTTTCGGAGACAAGAGATGCCGCCGTGTACTGTGCAATCATCAAGCCGGAGTTCAAACCTCCTTTCTTTGTCAAAAATCGGGGAAGCATGCTTAAGGAGCCGTTTACAAGTCTCTCGGTTCTCCGCTCGGAAACGTTCGCTAATTCGGCGAGAGCAATTTTCATAAAATCCAAAGGTAAAGCCATCGGCTGCCCATGGAAATTCCCTCCTTCAAGATGATCGCCTTCGTCCGGAAAAATCAGAGGATTATCGTTAGCCGAGTTAATTTCAACTTCAACTTGTGAACAAACAAAATTAATTGCGTCTTTTGATGCGCCGTGAATTTGCGGAACGCAGCGAAGAGAATATGAATCCTGAACGCGGTTATCGTTTTTCAGATGCGATTTACGTATTTCACTATCCTTAATGAGATTGAGCATATTTTGCGCTGTATTTATTTGACCTTTGTACGGGCGAAGTTTATGAAGGCGCAAGTCGTAGGCTTTATCCGTACCGCGTAAAGCTTCGTGTGATAGCGCCGCGGCTATATCGGCAATTTTGGCAAGCTCACGCGCTTTAATACAAATGTATGATGCGAAAGCTGTCATCATCTGAGTGCCGTTGTTAAGAGAAAGTCCCTCCTTTGCCGTAAGTTTTACGGGAGTTAGCCCGAATTTTTTCAATGTGCTTTTTGCGGAAAGAATTTTTGCGTTTGCGGCATCGGGCAAATTAACATTCGGAATAACCTGAACTTTTCCTTCGCCAATCATTGCAAGCACAAGATGTGAAAGCGGCGCCAAATCTCCGCTTGAACCGACAGAGCCTTGCGAGGGAATTACGGGAAGAATATTGTTGTTAATCATATCAATCAGCAGCTGCAAAGTAGAAAGCCTAATTCCCGAAAACCCTTTGGCAAGAGCGTTTGCGCGGAGAAGCATCATTATCTTAACGATGCGGGGAGGAAGCGGTTCGCCTACTCCGGCAGCATGACTTCTAATAAGATTGACTTGCAGCTGAGCTATATTTTCTTTGGAAATTTTTACATTTGCAAATTCTCCGAATCCCGTTGTTACTCCGTAAATTACTTCATCGGATTCAACCCACTTTTCAATTTGTTGTCTCGCTTTATTTACTTTTGCTTTGGATTTCTTCGATAAAACTACAGTTGGGTTTTCCTTTAAAAAGAACTCAATTTTTTCTAATGTTAAGGAGTTTCCGTCAATAATTAATTTTTTCATTTTCCCTAAAAATTTTTTTATGTAAAACAAAGATATTCCAATTTTGAAATATTAAAAAAGGAATTGTAATATTATTTGAACTTAACAGATTTATCTTTAGCTTAAAATTTATTGTACGGAAACGTCTGTTCATATTTTTAAGAAGATAAAGTAACGGCATGTAACTTCCCTTATTAGTTAAAGTCAGATTGATTATCTTAGAAAAATTAATAATTTATTTTGAGGAAAAAATGGCAAAAATACCCGGTTTTAAGGCATACGATATTAGGGGAAAAGTTCCCTCCGAGTTAAACAACGAGCTTGCATACAAAGTCGGACGAACATACGCAACTCTTTTAAAAGCAAAAAAGGTACTGATTGGTTACGATGTTAGAAAATCGTCTCCCGATTTAGCGGAGCACTTGTCTAAAGGGCTTACCGATGCCGGCGCAGATGTGATTAATCTCGGTTTGTGCGGAACCGAAATGATTTATTTCGGCGTTCCGCATTTGGATGCCGACGGCGGAATAATGATTACGGCAAGCCACAATCCCCCCGAATACAACGGTTTGAAGTTTGTTAAAAGCGGCTCGCGTCCTATGGGTTACGATTCAGGATTAAATAAAATTGAGGAAATGATTTTAAATGACACACTCGGTGAAGAGGCTCCGGAAAAAGGAAAAGTTATTGAATATGATATTATGGATGACTTTATCGAATCACTAAACAAAGTTTATGATTCTGAAAAAATTAAACCCTACAAGGTTGTGGTTAACGCAGGCAACGGTTGTGTCGGTCCCGCGTTGGATGCAATAGAACAATATTTGCCGATTGAAATGGTAAAGGTTTTTCACGAACCCGATTCAGATTTTCCTAACGGCGTTCCTAATCCTCTTTTGCCCGAAAACCGCCAGGCAACTATTGACGCGATAAATAAAAGCGGCGCTCATCTCGGAGTAGCTTGGGACGGCGATTATGACAGATGTTTTTTCTTTGATGAAAAGGGAGAGTTTATTGAAGGATATTACATCGTCGGACTCCTCGCCAAATCGATTTTGAAAAACAATCCGGGCGAGAAAATAGTGCACGACCCGCGCCTTATTTGGAACACAATTGACGTAGTAAAAAAATCGGGCGGAGTTCCGGTGCTTTCCAAAAGCGGTCATGCTTTTATGAAAGAAAAAATGCGCGAAGTAAATGCAATTTACGGCGGCGAGATGTCGGCGCATCACTACTTCCGCGATAACAGTTACTCCGATAGCGGAATGATTCCTTTCCTTCTCGTTCTGCAGCTAATGTCGGAAGAAGATAAACCTCTTTCCGAGCTTGTCGGCGCAATGATTGAATCTTACCCATGCTCGGGAGAAATAAACACGCGGTTAGATAATCCGCAAGCTAAACTTGAAGAAATCAAAGCCAAATATAAAGACGGCGAAGTCAGTTATCTCGATGGAGTTAGTGTTGAATACGATACTTGGCGTTTTAATGTGCGTTTAAGCAACACCGAGCCGTTAATAAGACTTAATGTTGAATCTAAAGGCGACATTGCATTGATGGAAGCCAAAACCAAGGAGCTTCTTAATTTGATAAGAAGTTAGGAACACTTTAACTTTTTAAGCGTCATAAAAAAGAAAAAGAGGTAAAAATGAGCGAAAATGAAAAATCACTCGCTGTTGAAAAGTTACTGAAAAACAAACTTAAAAATGTCAGCATCGGCGAGTTGGAAAGTAAAATCGCAAAAGTAATTTCCGAGAGCGTTGGAGAAGATTACTTATGTACAATAAGCGATGTTAAGTATTCTCTTTTCAGCGGCGCAGAGTTTAAACTAAAAGTTGAATTGACATACAACGAAGAAGATTAATTCAGGTTTTACATTAAAAAATTTTTTAGACGATCCGACGGATATAAGTTGTAAAAGAGTTGGGTCGTCTTCTTTTTTTATTAAAAGCTCTCTTTTTTTATTATCTTACAAGGTTTAGCGAAAAAAATAAAGAAATTGGTTTTTTTGAAGATTGGCGCAAAAAATTTTTTTACGCTGAAGATTTATAATTATTTATGACAGAAAAACATTAAATGAAAAAAGTATTCATATTGGGTTCAACCGGTTCAATCGGAACAAATACACTCGAAGTTATTCGGAAGTTTCCTGGTAAATTTTCCGTTACCGCGCTTTCGAGCAATCGGAATATTGCGCTATTGGAAAAGCAGATTGAGGAGTTTTCGCCCGAACTTGTTGTGGTAAACGATAAGGATGAAGCGGAAAAACTTCGCAGCAAAATTAAAAAAAAATGCGAGGTGTTCGTCGGTGAAAAAGGATTTGTTGAAGCTACTAAAATCGCCGACTATGACGTTGTAATATCGTCTCTTGTCGGGTTTGCCGGACTTGCGCCTACAATTGAGGCAATTAAGCGAGGTAAACGAATTGCGCTTGCCAACAAGGAAACTCTTGTTGTCGCGGGTGAAATAATCGAACGGCTTACGGAAAAATACAATGCGGAAATAATTCCCGTAGATTCCGAACACAGCGCCATTTTTCAATCACTTGTCGGAGAATCTAAGGAAAATATTCGTAAAATATTACTCACCGCTTCGGGAGGTCCTTTTTTTGATAAACCGATTGAATATCAAAAAAATGTTACTGTTGCTGAAGCCCTTAATCATCCCAACTGGACGATGGGGAATAAGGTTACAATAGATTCGGCAACGATGATGAATAAAGGACTGGAAGTAATTGAAGCGAGATGGCTATTCAAAATGCCGCTCGAAAAAATCGAGGTTGTTATTCATCCTCAATCAATTGTTCACTCCATGGTGGAATTTATCGACGGCTCTATAAAAGCACAGCTTAGTTCCCCCGATATGAAAGTCCCGATTCAATATGCTCTTACGTACCCCGATAGATTTGATAGTAATTTCGTCTCAACCGAGTTCCCGGAAATTCATAAACTTACATTTTTTAAGCCGGACTTGGAAAAATTTGAAAATCTGAATCTCGCTTTCGAGGCTCTTCGTTCCGCCGGAAATGCTCCGTGCATACTCAATGCTGCAAACGAAATTGCCGTGGAAAGTTTCCTTAAAGGTAAAATTACCTTTATCGAAATTTCCGATTATATAAAAAAAGCATTGAATAAAATTGAATATGAAAGTTCAATTAATTTGGATAAAATAATAAATTGCAACAAAGCGACCAGGAATTTTGTTAGAAGTTTAATTAATAAGGATAAAAGTTAATGGATTACATTTTATATTTTGTGTTAACGATTGGCATTCTCGTTACAATTCACGAATTCGGACATTTTGCCGCAGCGCGTTTAAGCGGAATGAGAACCGATGTTTTCTCAATCGGATTCGGTAAACGCATCTGCGGATGGAATAAAGTGCAAGGCTTCACGTGGGGAAATTTGCCGGAAGATGTTGATTTACAAGGTCACACCGATTACCGGCTTGCAATTCTTCCTCTCGGCGGATACGTTAAAGTTGCGGGAATGGTGGACGAAAGTTTTGATACAGAGTTTGCCGATAAACCGCCTCAGCCGTGGGAATTCCGTGCAAAATCAACGCCGAAAAAGGTCTTTGTCCTCATTGCCGGTGTTTTGATGAACCTTTTACTGACAATCTCGATTTTTTGGGGAATAAATTATTTCCAAGGGAAACAAGTAATTCAGACAACACAAATAGGAATTATTCCGGATAGTACTTCGGTTTATAATCTCGGCTTTAGAAGTAATGATAAAATACTAAAAGTTAACAAAGCCGGCGTTACCAACTGGGACGATGTGATGCATGATTTGGTTATGGCGGAAGAGGATAATGTTACGGTTACGGTTTTAAGAGGAGACAAAACCGTTACGCTTTCAATTCCGACTCAAGTGATTCGCAGCCTTTCTCAAAAAGGAATGTTTCTCCCGATTGGAAATACACTTCCTGCAATTAACGCCGTTATGGATAATTCTCCTGCTGAAGATGCGGGATTAAAAGACGGAGATATTTTTCTTTCAATTAACAACGAACCTGTTAAAACCGTTGATGATGTAATCAGGATAATTTCGTCACACAAAGATAAAACCATTCCGATTACCGTTTTAAGAGCAAAGGACACTTTAACCTTTAAGGTTACTCCCAGTTTGGAAGGAATGATTGGAGTTGCTTTGGCGAATGCTTACACGGGTAAAATTACGTATAAAAAATACGGAATGTGGGAAGCGTTTGTAAAGAGCTTGGAGGATATTGAAAATTACACCGTTCTTACTTATCAAATGTTTGCTAAAGTTATTTCCGGAAAAATTGCATTCGGTTCGGCTTTCGGCGGACCGGTTAAGATAGCTAAGTTTGCCGTAAAATCTGCCGAAGGCGGCTGGGTAACTTTCCTCTATTTTCTTGCGGCGCTTAGTTTAAGTTTGGCAATTATTAATATTATTCCTTTCCCCGGATTGGACGGCGGACATTTGGTTATCGTTCTGATAGAAGGCGCTATTAAGCGGGAACTTCCGATAAAAGCCAAAATGCTGATTCAAAATATCGGATTTATCCTCTTATTATTAGCTATGGCGTATATTATTTACAGCGATATAATAAGTATGTGATTATGAAAAATAAAAATTTAATATTGTTTCTATTAATTATTTCGGCGGCGGCATTGTTTTCATCGGAAAGCTCTGCGTCGGAAGCGGGTAAATTTTTGCAAAACAATAGTTATTTGTACATAAATAATCCAAACTCAAAAAAGGCATCAGCCGAAATTTACGGAGATCATAAAGATATGAAAAATATGGAAACTGCTGTGCTGGGCGCGGGGTGTTTTTGGTGTGTTGAAGCGATTTATCAAAAACTGAAGGGAGTTATTTCGGTTGAGCCGGGATATGCCGGAGGAAAAGTGCCGAACCCTACTTACGAAGCGGTTTGTACTGGAAAAACCGGACATGCCGAGGTTGCAAAAATAGTTTTTGATTCAACCAAAATAAGTTTCGGCGATATTCTTAACGTATTTTTTGAGATTCATGATCCTACAACGTTAAATAAGCAGGGCAACGACATCGGGGAACAGTACCGGTCCGTGATTTTTTATGCGGATGAAAAACAGAAAAAAATAGCCGAAGAAACAATCGCACGTTTGGAAAAAGAAAAAATTTACGACGCTCCTATTGTTACTGAAGTTGCACCGCTTACAACCTTCTACCCGGCAGAGAACTATCATAAAAATTATTACGAAAACAATAAAGATAAACCTTATTGTCAATTTGTAATTACACCGAAAGTAAAAAAATTTGAAAAGAAATTTTCGGGGAAGGTAATGAAATAGTGAGGTTGGGTAAGGAATGGAAAGCAGATTGATGCTTTTTCTCAAGCTTGAATATCTGTGATTTGGTAAATGGGTCTAAGTTTTTTAATTAACAATCGGATTTTTTTACCTTTAATGTGGTATGTTATTAAGTAAGAGATTCATAAAATAAGGAGTGAAATTATTAATTAGAGAAATAAAAACCGCCAAGAAAAATTTTGCTTGGCGGCACAATTACCCCCGCCTTATCTGATAAAATACCAATGTTTAACGGGAAATATCTTTTTCCCATTTAATATAAATTGCAACAAAAATTATAATTAATATACCGACTCCTATATAAAACAAAATAAATTTCCCCTTTTTAATTTAGGAGAGCTTATTTAACAGGAGGAAAAATAAGCTCTCCCTAAAAACACAAATGTTCTTGTTAATAAAACAAGCAAGGAATATGCCAAAAAAGAAATAGAGAATATGGCGTTTTTACAAGGAAGTAATAGTTTTTACTCTATACTCAGTTAAGATTACTATATACTTAATATATGTGCGGAACAAAAATTTCTCCAATTTGCGGATTAAAATTTGTAAAATAGATGGTTTTTTCTTAAATTTTATTAGTACTAAATTGAGGTTTCAGGGTTCTTCATGAAAATACATTTGGGTTTCTTTCTATTGATTTTTATCAGCAATTCTATTTCAGCACAGTTTTTACCCCCTCCTTATAAAATTTCCTTTTTAAAGTTAGAAGGACCGTACTCAATTTATTCTTCGTATTTTGACGAATGTGACTTAGATGGGGATGGGAACCCGGAACTCATTACGTTTG
>CAYLYR010000033.1:0-16128 GCA_964387835.1 uncultured Melioribacter sp. | reverse complement strand
TTCCATTCCCCGCTTGGCCATTGTTTCTCTTAGTTCGTTATTTTCAAGATAAAATTCAACAACATTTGCAATATGAGTATCTTTATCATAAAGGGCGTAATCTTCATTAGGTTCAAAAAGTAGGTCTTGCCCGCTTTTTGTTGTCTTATCGGAAAGAAGAAGCGAACCGGCGGACATAACTTCAAAGAAGCGCATGTTTAAATCATTTTTTATTGCATTATTGAAAACTATTTTCGATTCGGAGAAAATCTGCGCCATTTCTTTCAGAAAAGCTCTTTTGTAATAAAAATCAAATTCCGATTTTAGAAACTTAAGGAGATGTTCTCTGCGCGGATTACCGAGCAACGAACCGACAAATCCGACATCATGAGATTTTGTTTCGGAAAATTTATCGTGAATTTCAGGATCGGCTCCGAGAGGCAGCCAAAAAACATTTTTATTTCCCGCATTAATAAAGTCGTTAAGATATTCCGTCTGTGCAATAAAAACAAAATCGAAATTTTTAGCGAGTTCAACATGTTCCTCAAGATGAAGATGGCTGTCGATTAAATAGCAAGCTGTAGGGATCGGAAGTGAACTTACATTCTCCGGAATAATTGTTCCCACGGATTCTATCCAGATAAAAATATCGGGGCGTTTATGCGGCGTAGTATTTTGATAAAGCTGCAAAATATCGGGTGTGAAATCAGTAGGAATATCCTGAGGTAAAATAGGCTGCTTCATATTTTCGAGCTTCCATTTTGTAATTAAATCTTCCGGAAGCTGAGGACCTACTGTTGTTACATCGTATTTTTTCCGTAAAGCTCTATCAAAATATACTGCTGTGGTTACAGGATAAGAAACATAATAAAGCCAAATTTTCTTCATCTAAAAACTCCGATTTACTAAAAACATTAATATATCAAAAAAAATACCAAAAAAAAGTTTGATTTCTCGCGCTATTCGTCATTAATAAAGAAAAAATGTTGAATATTAACCAGCTGTTCAAATGTTAAATTATCTTTTCTCAATTTTTGTAATTAACCGAATTTGTCAATAGGCTTGAAAAAGCTCAAAACGAAAGAAAAACAGCCAAAAATTATTTTGGCCCGATAATTGAAAAATGGGGACAAGGAAAAATAAAGATTTGATAGAACAACAAGAACATATCGTCCAAAAGAAAAATCTTGAAGAAGAGAAAGATTTTGATTATTACTTGGAACTCGGAAAAGAGGCAATAAGGAATAAAGATGTTTCTCATGCTTCGGATATATTGAAAAAAGCGGCTGAATTCCGAAAAACCGGCGAACTTTATCTGCTGCTCGGAGTTGTTCACGAAGATTTACACAGCTACGAAAAAGCCGCCGAATATTTTAAGAAGGGCATTGACATCGATTCGAGGAATCCCGAATTATTTGTTGAATTGGGTACTTTATATTATAGAATGGGAAAATCGGACGCTGCAAAATTCTATTATGAAGAAGCTCTTTCGATTCGTCCTCTTAATTTCAGCGCAAATTTCAATATGGGAATTATTTGCAGAGATAAATTAAATTGGGAACGAGCGCTGGAATATTTTAAAAAAGCCGAGCTTGTGAATCCTACAAATTTTCTTGCGCTTTATAATATAGGTTTCTGTTATCAGCAGTTGGGAGATTCACAAAATGTTGCGGAATATTATAGAAAAAGTCTGCATGAAAATCCCGTTAGCCCCGAAGCTAATTTTGCTTACGGAAATGTTTTGAAGGAGGAAAGAAATTGGGAACGGGCAAAAGAGTACTTTAAAGCTTCTCTCAGGATAAAACCGAAACAGCCTAATGTTTTAACAAATCTCGGGATAGTTTATCACTATCTCGGTGAGTTCGGTAAATCAAAAGAGTTGCTTGAAGAAGTGATTGAAATGGAACCGAACAATTTGGACGCTAAAGTTAATCTTGCCGCTAATTATTACGAGTTGGGCGAGTTTAAGAAATCGAGGGAATGTTATGAAGAAGTCTTAAAAGAATCTCCGGACGATGCGATAACGCACTTTAACTATTCGCTGCTTCTTTTCACATTGGAAGAATATGAAAAGGCGTTAGCTGAATATGAGTGGAGATTAAAAACTTGGGATAATCAAAATATCTTAAAAAACGTTCCTTTCTGGAAAGGCGAAAATTTAAGAGGAAAAAGAATATTTGTTATTGCCGAGCAGGGATTGGGTGATGAATTACAATTTGTTCGATATATTAAAGAATTGCAGAAAAATGGCGGATATGTAATTCTTCAAACGAGAAAACCGCTGCTTCCTTTATTTGCAGAGAGTAAAATTGCCGATGAAATTACATCCGACGCTGTTCAAAATATTGATGTTGATTATCAGATTCATCTGATGAGTATCCCGAAAGTAGTTGGGAAATTTCCACTCGCCGCTAACGAACCTTACATAATTATTGATTCGGAAACGGAGATTGCCGAACTAACCGATTCGGAGAAGTTGAATATCGGAATTGTATGGCGGGGTAACATAAAGCATATGTACGATTTCAAACGTTCGGTAAACCTTACACGGTTCAAAAAATTATTCGTAATAGAAGGCGCGCGGTTTTATTCCCTGCAGATAAATCCTACCTCAGAGGAAAAGGAGATATTTGAGGAGTTCGGCGTAAAGGATTTATCCTCCGAGCTTGATTCATTTTTGGATACGGCAAAATATGTCAATCAGTTGGATTTGGTTATCTCGGTTGATTCCGCAGTTGCGCATCTTGCCGGAGCAATGGGGAAGGAGGTTTGGACTTTAATATCGAAAATTTCCGATTGGCGTTGGGGAACCGGTGAAGACGGGACGGTTTGGTACAAAACCATGAAATTATTCCGGCAGGAAGAATCACGGGAATGGGAAAGAGTTTTTAAGAGAATTGGTAATAAATTGGCAAAAAAAATTGAAAAAGAAAAAATGGATTCGGAGCAGGAGTTAGCTCTCTTAAAACTTTACGGACTGCAAAGTTTTGAAAAGGGAAAGAATAAAGAAGCGATAATCTATTTTAAGAGGTATTTGGAAAAAGCGCCTTACGATGCGGCAGTATTATTAATAGCAGGCACATTGGAATTTCAAGAATCCAATTTTGATGCTGCTGAAAAATACTTGCTTAAACTTGCAGAAATTAATCGGAATAGTGTTGATGCTCTAAATATGCTTGGCGAAATATACTTCGGCAAAAAAGACTTTAATAATGCAATCGAATATTACAAACGAGGGTTAGAGATTAAGGAAACTCCGGAAGTTCTTAATAACCTTGCTCTTGCCTTACAAAGCATAGGAAGATATGAAGATGCTGAAAAGTATCTACGGGAATTAGTCCGACTTGAAGAAAAAGCGGGATATTATCTCAATTTTGCTAATGCACTTTACTTTTTGCAAAAGTTTGATGAAGCTCTTGCTAATTTTGATAAGGCATTGGAACTTGAGAATTTGGGAAGCGCTCACATCGGAAAAAGCTTTGCATATTTGGCGCAAAAAGATTTTAAGAACGGATTTTTAGAATATGATTGGGCGATTAAAGAAGTTACAAAAGTAAATATTTCTATTCCGGAATGGGACGGCAGAGAAGCATGGGGAAAAAGTATCTTAATTTATACGGAGCAAGGATTTGGCGACTCCATTCAATTTATGCGTTTTTTGCCGGAAGTAAAAAGAAAAGGATTAAAAGTAATAGTAGGAACAAGCGCGGTATTAGCCGAGTTCTTTGAAAATTCTCCATTTGTTGACGAAGTCGTATTGGAGAGAAAGGATGAATATGATTTTTCATGTTCAATAATGAAGCTGCCGAAAATTTTGGGATTAGAAAAAGAAGAAGATTTTGCACTTCCGGAAAATTTATTTTACTGCGATGAAAACCTTTATCTGGCGTGGAAGAATAAACTTTCGCGCGAAAAACTGAATGTGTTGGTAATGTGGCGGACGGTGTCTCCAACTCCGACAAGCAAACAGCGTTCTTTAAATATTGAAGCGCTTCAAAAGATATTAGATAACAAAGCCGTTAAATTTTTTATTGTTGAAGATCCGAATAGTAGAAATTCTCTTCCCGAAGATTTGGTGAATTTTGAGAATGTTGAAATTGTTCGTGAATCTCTTTGGAATATTGCTTCGATAACAAAAGCAATGGATTTGGTAATTTCAATAGATTCTTCAATCCTCCATATTGCCGCTGCACAGAATGTTCCGGTTTGGGTTTTGCTTCCCGAATTTTGCGATTGGCGTTGGACGTTCGAGGGGGAAACATCGTATTGGTATCCGAGCGTAAAATTGTTTAGGCAAAGCAAGGAAGGTAATTGGACCGATGTTGTTGAGAGAATTTCAGAAGAACTTGGCGCAAAAACCAAAAGCAAAAATAGCGCAAGTTTGTCAATAGAGGAATTATTAAGCAGAGCTGAGAATTACATTTCCCGACAAGAATTTGTTGAAGCTGAAAAATTACTGAGCGGTTATTCTGAAACGTACAAAGAAGAGGAAGAGTTTAATTTTAAAGCGGGGTTTGTAAAACAAAATCTCGGTAAGCATGAGGAAGCACTCGGATATTACGGCAGAGTTCTTCAAGCAAATCCTGCCAACTTGAATGCAATAAATAATAGCGCTGTTGCTCTAAAAGATTTGGGGCAATATGAAGATGCTGAAAAGCTGCTTAGAATTTCATCGGAATTTGACTCACAGAATTCCTCGACATACAACAATCTCGGTATTATTGCCGATGCAACCGGAAGATTTTACGAGGCGGTCGATTTATTTAAGCGGGCGTTGTCACTTAAACCTGAATATGCCGATGCGGAAATAAATTTGGCTAATACGCTTTCCACATTGCAGATGAATGATGAGGCGTTAAAAGTAATAGATAACTTACTTAAAAGAGAACCAAATAATGTTCGCGCTAATTTTAATAAAAGTCTCATTCTTCTATCTTCGGGGAATTATACTGCCGGATTTGAATATTACGAATGGCGTAGAAAGCTGCCTGATTACCTGCAGCGGAAATTTGCGATGCCCGAACTTAACGGGGAAAAACTTGAAGGGAAGAAGATTTTAGTTTACGACGAACAAGGATACGGGGATACAATTCAGTTCGTACGATTTGTAAAACATTTATCAGATGCCGGAGCGGAAGTTATTTTACAGACTCACGGAAGTTTATCCGGTTTGATGAGAAGATGCGAAGGTGTTTCGGATTCTATCCCGAGAACATCTTTGACTGACGACGGATTAAGATATGATTATCACATTCCCTTGTTATCGCTTCCCGAATATTTTCATCTCGGCAAGGAAGAATGCGGAATGGAACATCCGTATATAAAGAGTGAACGAGAAAAAGTTGAAGAATTTGCGAGCCGCTTTTTTAGAAGCGAGAAGATTAAAGTCGGTCTGGTATGGGAAGGAAAAACGCCTTTGTTCAATGCACATCGTTCGGCAACGATTGATGATTATTCCCGTTTGATAAATCTCTCCGAGTTCGAATATTATTCTCTTCAAATAGGAGATACAGCCAAAAGAGATTCCGAGAAAATGAGAAAGCTGGGAATTGTCGATTTATCCGATGCAATAATTGATTTCTCGGACACAGCAGCAATCTTAAATAATTTGGATTTGCTAATTAGTATTGATACTTCGGTAGCGCATCTTGCCGGAGCGCTAAATGTCAGTACTTTTCTGCTTCTATCCGAAAAAGCGGACTGGAGATGGGGACACGGAGATAGAACAATTTGGTATCCTTCGATTAAGATTTTCAGACAAACGCACTTTGGTAATTGGAGTGATGTTATCGAAAAAGTTTATAAAGAAATGAATCCAAGAAATGGAGTTCAAACAATAACCAATAACAAAAAAAGGAGTTAAAAAATGGGCTTTCGTATTAACACAAATATCGATGCTCTCAGAGCCTACTACCAATTGGCAAGAGTAAATCAAGATACTACTCAAGCACAATTGAGACTTGCCTCGGGCAAGAAAATTATGCACGTTGCCGATGACACATCCGGATTTAATGTCGGCACATCGCTGAAAGGAAAAATTTCCGTAATGAAAGCGGCAAAAAATAATGTAAGCGCCGCGAAAGATATGATGGCAACTGCAGAAGGAGCTTTGCTTGCAGTAAATGACTTACTTGTAAAAATCGACGGTAAGCTATCCGATGCAACAAACCCGACAGCCGACAGAACATCAATAGCAAGCGACATTCAGGCGCTGGGAAAAGAGATTGAAAAAACAATTAAAAATGCAAAGTTCAACAATACATCTTTGCTATATTCAGCTGCAGGGAAAGGATTTATATTCCAGGTTGGTGAATCCTCTGATACGTTGAACTTAGATTTTGCTTCTTCATTGGCTAGTACCGGTAGTACTACCGGTGGTTACGGTACCGGTATTTCGGCTTCTTTGGGAAGTTTTGCCAATGTTTCGGCTTCTACTCTGATGTGTACTACAGGGGGAACATCCGTTGCTTCATTGCAGACAGCATTAACAAGTTTGAAAGCTGCGGTTACAGGGTCGCTCGGTAAAATCGGTAACTTTACTCAAAGATTGGATATTAAGGAAGAGACATTAAATGTTGCAATTACCAATGCGCAATCAAGTGTCAGCAGATTGTTTGACGCAGATATGGCAATGGAGCAGCTTAAGGCAACAAGAGGCAGTATTTTAGGACAGGCGGCAACGGCAATGTTAGCCCAGTTAAATATGTCTCCACAACAAGTCTTACAGTTATTTAAATAATAGATGAGGAGAAGTGAAATGAATGCAACAAAATTAGCACAAAATAGGAAGGAAAAAGCAAATGCCTATTTTGTAAAAGAAATAATGGATGCGCTTCCTCATGAGTTGTTGTTTCGAGTATATGATTTTGCGATAACTCATTGTCAAAGACATGATGTGGAGAAAACCAATCGTGCAATATCCGAGTTAATAAATGCTCTTAATTTTGATGATACTCAAACTCGTGAACTCTCTACGTCATTATTACAATTATACCAATTTGCACAGGAGCAGGTTCGCCGCGGGAACTTTGATATGGCGATGAAAATTCTCACCGGACTCCGAGATACCTGGCAGGAGTTATTCGATACATTGTTTAACTCATTGCCGACTGCAAAAGCAAACTAATTCCGATAAAAGCCGCCTTCAGAAGAGGGCGGTTTTTTTCTTTCAATCAAAAACTAAACTTTCCTTTATTTTTTCCGATAATCTGAGTGTGAAAAGTATTTCGCATACAAAGATGCGGGATAAATTTAAACAAAACTAAAAGCAGGTTGTAAATGAACTCAGCAGGAACAAATGCATATCAAAGGAAAAGCGGTAGAGCTACCGGACGCGGCGGAAATCCGTATTTAACTAAAGAAATTATGGAAGCATCTCAGGAAAAGTTATTGCTTAAAACTTATGATTATGCTCTATTGCATTGTAAAAAAGGAGATGTGAATAAAACAAATAGAGCAATAGATGTTTTACTTTCAGGGCTTGATTTGCAATTTGAAGTTGCTCGTGAATTATACAGCCTGTACGTTTTTTGTAAAGATGAAATGATTAAGGGTAATAGCGACATTGTTTATGTTATACTTTCCAACTTAAAAGAAAGTTGGATAACAGCGTTTAACAAAGAAGCAATCGCAGTGTGAGGTAATAATCATGGCAAGTTCAATATTAACTACAAGCGGAATAAACCAAATGGTATCGTCTTTTAAGACGGTGCAGGAACAGCGTCAGATTTATCCTCTGAAAAATAAAATTAATACCTACTCCAATTTATCTTCAACTTGGAGTTCTCTTAGTACTTCTCTTTCGAGCTTAAAGGATATGGCTTATACTCTCAAATATAGCGGAGATAGTTCGGTCTTTAATTCGAGTTCGGCTAAACTTTCCGATGATTCGTTTTTTTCCGTATCGGCTTCAAGCAATGCAACTCCCGCGTCATATGCAATAAGAGTAAATCAACTTGCCAAAAGCGATATTGCGGTTTCAAACACGATGGCATCGGATACTTCGGTAACTTCAATGGCGGGAACTCATAAAATCCAAATAAAAAGCGGAGATTATGTAAGTAATGTTGACGTAACGTTAACATCATCCGAGACAAACGATAGTATAATGGATGCTATTAGCGATGCAATTAATAATGATTTTGCAGTTGTAGAATCTACTGCGCATGCCGCTACAGATACATACACAGGCTCAGGAACTTTTAAGATAAATATTGACGGGACGGAAACTTCAATAGACTATGATTACTCTACCGGTTACACTTGGGATGATGTGGTTTCGGATTTGGTTAGTAAAATTTCGTCAAATGTTGATGGTGTTACTGCGGAAAAAGTTACGAGCGGTTCCGATGTGAGCTTAAAAATTACCGTGAATGATAAAAATCAGTACATTACTATGGCTGCGGCGGACGATACGGGGACGTTGTTGGATTCGACAAATCTAAATATTGATGTTACGAAAGAAAAATCGGCTAATGCACTTGCCTCTGCTTCGGTTTTTGCTCCTACTACAGGGAACTCGAAGTTGTCCATTACTGCTAAAAACTCGGGCTATGATAATAGATTGGTTATGTCGGATGTTTCAGGCAGCGCTCTTGATTTCGTAGGATTAACATCAACGATACTAAGTAATCATACCGTTACATCAACCGATACCGACGCAGGATTTATTTATGATGCAACAAGTTCAACAAGTAACGAATTAAATTCCGTCCTGGATTTTAACGGGATTGAAGTTCAGCGAGCTTCAAACACAATTACAGATTTGGCTTCCGATTTAACAATTACTTTAAAAGCTAAAATGGAAAGTACGGACACAACGGTTACGGCAACTGTTGGAAAAGATGTTGATGAAATAAAATCAAAAGTAAATGATTTTATTTCTAAATTTAATGATGCTTATCTCTATATAAAAAATCGTTATTACTCCGGTGATTCGGGACGAGGAATTTTTGCCGGTGACTCTACAGCTTATTCACTAATGAAAAAGTTGCAAGATACCGTAATAGGAAAAGTGGATGGATTAGCTTCGGGGAATTACTCATATTTATCCGAAATCGGGATAACATTTGACCCGAGCACAGGACTTTCAATGTCGGATTCCAGCACATTTGAATCGGCGCTCCAGAATCATCCCGATCAAGTTGCCGACCTGTTTACTTCCACTAACGGAGTAGCAACTACTCTTTATGATTCGTTAGATTCATACGTTGGCTCGGATGGTTCTATTGCAGATGTCATTAGCTCGTTAGATAATAATGTAAGTTACTTAAATGATAGAGTGGATTCAATTCAATCAAGTATTGATAAGCAGGCTGAAAATCTTAGAAAGCAATATGAGACTTTACAGCAGCAATTAGCGCAGTTGTTAATGAGCCAGCAGATGTATTCACAGTTTAGCGGAGGGCTCTTTTAATGGAAATCCTTTCGGGAATTAGAAGAATAGAGAAAAACTTTGACGAAGCTCTTACTTTGCTTGACGGTATTGATAAAGATAATTTCAATGGAAAAATGGAAAGGATTAATTTTCTATATAATGATATATCAAAGCAGAAAGCTCTGTTGAGAATAAATTATTCCTCTTCCGAATTACAAAAGTATGAAAAATTATTGATTGGGAAAGCTAAGTTAATTAATGAAAAGTTCGATAATATTATTAAGGAAAAAAGCGAAAAAAGTATATCTTTAAGAAAAGAGTTATTTTTAATTAACAATAAAAAGAAATTAATAAACTATAAATAGGTTATAAAGTGGACGTAAAAGGAATTAATAATAATTATGTAAATCCGAATTTGGTTAACGCTTATAACAAAAAAAAGAGCGTCCCTTCGGAGGTTACAAGTAAGTCGGGTAAAATTAATGATAAGTTAGAATTATCTTCCGAAGCAAAAAAGTTAAAAGGGACAGAGATGGATAAAGCCAAATTGTCGGAAGTTAAAGAAAAAATTAACAACGGTTTCTATAATAGTGAAGCTGTTCTCAACAAAGTTGCGGATAAAATCTACAAGGAAATTGCAGGTTAATTTAAGTTCTTTTAAAATTTTATTAAGATAGTCGCTTTATACTAAACTTTGTAAAATTACTGCCGATAGTATGAGTGAAAATAGAAATAACAAGGTCAAGTAGGGAGACTTGACTTAATCAATAAACAAACACATGGAGGTACACAATGGCTTTTAAAGTCAACACAAACATCAATGCATTGAAGGCTTACTACCAATTAGCCCAAGTGAACGCACAAACAACCAAAGCACAGTTAAGACTTGCATCCGGAAAAAGAATTATGCACGTTGCGGACGATACATCCGGATTTAATGTAGGTACGTCACTTAAAGGTAAGGTCGCAGTATATCAGGGAGCGCAAAATAACATTGCATCTGCAAAAAACCTTTTGTCAACGGCTGAAGGTTCATTGCTCGGTATTAATGATTTGCTGGTTAAAATTGATGGAAAACTTTCCGACTCAACTAACCCGACAAATGACCGTACTGCATTAGCAAGCGATATTAAGGCTCTTGCAAACGAAATTAATTCGACATTGAAGAATACGAAGTTCAATAATACTCAATTACTCTTTTCGGCAGCCGGTTCCGGATTTACATTCCAGGTAGGAGAGGCAGGCGATACACTGAATCTTAACTTTGCTTCTTCATTGGCTAGTACGGGCAACAATGGTTATGGCTCCGGTATTTCCGCATCACTTGGCAGTTTCGCAAATGTATCCGCTTCTACTCTTGAATGCACTACAGGCGCAACTTCTATTGCCGCATTGCAGACAGCTCTTACAAGCTTAAAATCAGCCGTTACCGATGCATTAGGAGATATTGGTAACTTCTCGCAAAGATTGGATATTAAATCGAGCACCCTTGATGTTGCAGTAACAAACGCCGAATCAAGTATCAGCAGACTGTTTGACGCAGATATGGCAATGGAGCAATTGAACGCAACACGCGGCTCAATCATAGGACAAGCGGCAACCTCAATGTTGGCACAGTTGAATATGGCTCCTCAGCAAGTATTGCAGTTATTCCGTTAAGAAACAGATTATTGGTAAATAATATTGTTAGAATTACGAAAGCCGAACCTCTACCTGTAAAGGTAGGGGTTTTTTTATTTTTTCTCATATAAGAAAAATTGTAAATTACAAAAGCATCCTCTAAGGGTATTTATTTAGGGCTGTTATTTTTCAAAATTGGCGGATGAAATACGGAAAATCTTAGAAAGAATATGAGACTTTACAGCAGCAATTGGAGCAGTTGCTAATGAGCCGGCAGATGTATTCACAGTTTAGCGGAGGGCTCTTTTAATGGAAATCCTTTCGGGAATTAGAAGAATAGAGAAAAACTTTGACGAAGCTCTTACTTTGCTTGACGGTATTGATAAAGATAATTTCAATGGAAAAATGGAAAGGATTAATTTTCTATATAATGATATATCAAAGCAGAAAGCTCTGTTGAGAATAAATTATTCCTCTTCCGAATTACAAAAGTATGAAAAATTATTGATTGGGAAAGCTAAGTTAATTAATGAAAAGTTCGATAATATTATTAAGGAAAAAAGCGAAAAAAGTATATCTTTAAGAAAAGAGTTATTTTTAATTAACAATAAAAAGAAATTAATAAACTATAAATAGGTTATAAAGTGGACGTAAAAGGAATTAATAATAATTATGTAAATCCGAATTTGGTTAACGCTTATAACAAAAAAAAGAGCGTCCCTTCGGAGGTTACAAGTAAGTCGGGTAAAATTAATGATAAGTTAGAATTATCTTCCGAAGCAAAAAAGTTAAAAGGGACAGAGATGGATAAAGCCAAATTGTCGGAAGTTAAAGAAAAAATTAACAACGGTTTCTATAATAGTGAAGCTGTTCTCAACAAAGTTGCGGATAAAATCTACAAGGAAATTGCAGGTTAATTTAAGTTCTTTTAAAATTTTATTAAGATAGTCGCTTTATACTAAACTTTGTAAAATTACTGCCGATAGTATGAGTGAAAATAGAAATAACAAGGTCAAGTAGGGAGACTTGACTTAATCAATAAACAAACACATGGAGGTACACAATGGCTTTTAAAGTCAACACAAACATCAATGCATTGAAGGCTTACTACCAATTAGCCCAAGTGAACGCACAAACAACCAAAGCACAGTTAAGACTTGCATCCGGAAAAAGAATTATGCACGTTGCGGACGATACATCCGGATTTAATGTAGGTACGTCACTTAAAGGTAAGGTCGCAGTATATCAGGGAGCGCAAAATAACATTGCATCTGCAAAAAACCTTTTGTCAACGGCTGAAGGTTCATTGCTCGGTATTAATGATTTGCTGGTTAAAATTGATGGAAAACTTTCCGACTCAACTAACCCGACAAATGACCGTACTGCATTAGCAAGCGATATTAAGGCTCTTGCAAACGAAATTAATTCGACATTGAAGAATACGAAGTTCAATAATACTCAATTACTCTTTTCGGCAGCCGGTTCCGGATTTACATTCCAGGTAGGAGAGGCAGGCGATACACTGAATCTTAACTTTGCTTCTTCATTGGCTAGTACGGGCAACAATGGTTATGGCTCCGGTATTTCCGCATCACTTGGCAGTTTCGCAAATGTATCCGCTTCTACTCTTGAATGCACTACAGGCGCAACTTCTATTGCCGCATTGCAGACAGCTCTTACAAGCTTAAAATCAGCCGTTACCGATGCATTAGGAGATATTGGTAACTTCTCGCAAAGATTGGATATTAAATCGAGCACCCTTGATGTTGCAGTAACAAACGCCGAATCAAGTATCAGCAGACTGTTTGACGCAGATATGGCAATGGAGCAATTGAACGCAACACGCGGCTCAATCATAGGACAAGCGGCAACCTCAATGTTGGCACAGTTGAATATGGCTCCTCAGCAAGTATTGCAGTTATTCCGTTAAGAAACAGATTATTGGTAAATAATATTGTTAGAATTACGAAAGCCGAACCTCTACCTGTAAAGGTAGGGGTTTTTTATTTTCCCTCATATTAAAAAAATTTTTTGTAAATTACAGAAGCATCCTTTAAGGGTATTTTATTTAGGGCTGTTATTTTTCAGAATTGGCGGATGAAATTACCTGAACAAGTTTTTTGGCAAAATATTTGTATGTGTAATTTAGAATAAAGACAGGAAAAAATTGGATAAGGATATTCAGAAAAATAAAGTTTTACTTTTGGGCAAGCTTTTTGCGACGCTTGCACATGAAATTCGAAATCCGCTTTCCGTCCTGAAAATCAATTTGGAACTTCTGGACATTCCGAAATCAGGAAGTGAAGAATTGGAATTCCGAGAAAGTATTTCTACAAGTAAAGAAGCCGTTGATAGAATTGAGACCTTAGTAGCTCAAACAATGGATTTCCTACGTGGAGGCGCCGAAGGAAAGTCACGCGTAGATCTAAAAGAAGTTGCCGAAAATGCTTGCAAATTTCTTCTTTACAGAGCAAACAGAGATAAAATAGAACTTATAAAAGAATTTGAAGATAACCTTCCTCAGATTATTGCTAATAAAAATGAAATTCTGCAAATAGTAATAAACTTAGTAAATAATGCGATGGATGCCATTCCTGACGGGGGTTACATTAAAATAAAATTATTCTCAACCGACTCGGAGGTTATTCTTGAAGTTGAAGATAACGGGATTGGAATTGAAACCGATAAGCAAAATAAAATTTTTGATGAATTTTTCACAACGAAAACAGGGGGAACGGGATTGGGGTTATCTGTATGCAGCGAAATAGCTATGAAAAACAATGCTGAATTGGATTTTAATAGTAGGTATGGGAAAGGGACAAGTTTTTTTGTCCGTTTTAAAAATAATGGAGAAATTTGATTATGGTGCCAAAAATCCTTGTAATTGATGATGATGATCTAGTATGTAAAAGTTTGGAAAAGGTTATCAAAAGATTCGGATATGAAGTTGATGTATGCATGGAAGCCGAACGTACTTTTAAGAAGGTGGAAGAGGCGAATCCGGATATTATCCTGCTTGATATATATTTGCAGCAGACCAGCGGTTTGGATCTATTAAAGGACCTTCAGTTGAAGTATCCTTATATTCCCGTTATTATGATTACAGCTTTTGCCGATGTTAATATTGCCGTTAATGCTATGAAATTAGGCGCTTTTGATTTTTTGCTTAAGCCGATTGAAGTTGAATATCTTCAGCTGATTTTGGATAAAGTGGTTAAACATCTTAATTTGAAATATGAAGTTGATAAACTAACTACTCTGGTGGAGGGAGAAAAAATAACGCGCGAAATGTTCGGGAAAAGTAAGAACATTATCAGAGTAGTGAATGAAGTTGAGTATCTTGCAAAAAGTGAAGATACTACAATATTGCTTGAAGGTGAAAGCGGAACGGGAAAAGAAGTTTTTGCAAGATATATTCATCAGCAAAGTCCGAGAGGCGACAAAGTATTTATCCCTATTAATTGTGGAACAATTCCTAAAGATTTAGCCGAAAGTGAGCTTTTCGGTCATGAAAAAGGAGCCTTTACGGGAGCTTCGTCAAAAACAAAGCTGGGAAAATTCGAAATCGCAAACAACGGAACAATTCTTCTTGATGAGATTGGTGAACTGAGTTTAGACTTGCAAGTTAAGCTTTTACGCGTACTGCAGGAGCGGAAATTTTATCGTCTCGGAGGGGAAAAAGAAATAGCGTTAAATGTTAGAATAATTGCCGCGACAAATAAAGACTTGGAAGAAGAGGTAAAAAAAGGTAATTTTAGAGAGGATTTGTATTACAGATTAAACGTAGCTAAGATAAAATTACCTCCGCTTCGTGAAAGGAAAGAGGATATTCCGATTCTTGCTTATTCCTTCGTAAAGTTTTTTGCCGCAAAGTTCGGAAAATCAATAACGGGGATTGCCGATGATGCGATGGAATTAATGCTTAAACAACGATGGAATGGGAATGTAAGAGAACTGCGAAACTCAATTGAACGCGCCATGCTGATGGCTGATGGAAAGGAATTGAAAAGTAAGCATCTTTATTTTTTAAATAACGAGGGGGAAATTACAGATTCCGATAAATATGTTCTGAACATCCCTTCTAAAGGAATAAAGATTGATATTGTCCTTCGGGATTTAATCTTAAAAACATTGGAAATCACCAACGGAAATCAAGTGAAAGCTGCAAAAGTACTGGGACTTTCACGCTCGAAACTTAGGTATAGAATGGAACAGCTTGATATTGAAGTTACAAAACGAATTGGTTAATATTAGACGCAAACGCCGAGTAATATTACGCATGTGTTGATATTTAGCCAACAAAAAAAGATTTATTAAGAATTTTTTATTAGTTTTTTCCTAAAATGGCTAAAAACTTTGATGATTCTTTCGATAATAATTTTGGTATAAATAAATTGATGGAATTATAAGATGATTGAAGAAATCAAAAAGAAATTAACTTCTGAAGATTTTCAAGTTAGAAGGGGGGCAATTGAGGAATTAAATCCTACGGAGTTGAATGACGAACTCCTGAAAACGGTAATTAAATTAATTGAAGATGATAACCAGGGCGTTCGGGATGCTGTTTCATCTTTGTTGGTCAGTTCATCAAATAACCTTATTTGTAAGGAAATCGTTCCTTATATTTCATCTCAGAATATTAGCGTGCGAAACTTAGCCGGTGAAATTCTTCTAAAAAAAGGAGAAAAAGCAATTCCTCCGATGCTGGAATATTTGAAAAAAGCGAATGACGATGATCAGAAATTTATTATCGATGTTCTTGGGTTAATAGGGGAAAAGAGTGTTGAAGACGAAATTATCGGAGTGCTGAAAATTTCACAGAATGACAATGTTGTTTTAGCATGTATTGAAGCTCTAGGAAATATTAAAAGCGAAAAAGCAATTGATTTAATTATTGAAAAATTTGCCGAAAGTGAACTTTACCATCCTACGATTTTTGAAGCATTAGGTAAAATCGGTACTGATGAAGCGCTGAGTTTTATTAATAATAAATATAGGGAAGCCGACGACCTCTCAAAATTTGCAATGATTGAAAGCCTTGGAATTGTAGGAAATGAAGAAATTTTTTACACGCTTCTCGGCGAGTTACGGGAACTGAAAGGACCTTTGACGTGGGCAATTGTAGATGCATTGGTAAAACTTCAGGAAAAATT
>CAYLYR010000032.1:0-16175 GCA_964387835.1 uncultured Melioribacter sp. | reverse complement strand
GCGGGGCTGTATCCTTTTTTCAGATAAGTTTCCATAGCTCGTTCAAAAGCCAATTCGGGGTCTTCAATTTCATCTATTCTTTCGGCGCCTACTTTTGCCAACCATTGTTTAAAAGGTTCGGCTTTTTTAGAAGGGATAGATTGTATTATCCGCAATAGTCCTTCGGTATCGGCAGCTTGTATTCTCCGCATTTTTCCATCGGCGGCTATCATCGGAAGAGGGGTACAAATTGTACCCCAGTTGGCGTTAAGTTCCGGATTTCGTCTTCGCATTTTTTTTATATACTGCTTAACATCACTGCTTTCGGATAGTATCTCAACCACATCTTGAACCGAAAAGTACCACTTTTCCTCTTCTTCGTTCCAAACGGTACGCACTTTTTTTTGTTCAAATAGTTTTATAGCTGTTTCTTTTGTCATTGTTTAGAACCCCTTTAAATTCTTGGAATCTTTTTAAAAAATCTTATGTTTCAGCATATAATCTTTATCGAGCAAACATATAGCAACATACACTTTGAACGGCAAATCTTGGCGCCGGATTACTACTTTTTCAGTTCCTCTTTAACTCTTACAGAGTCTTTGACGGCGAGAGTTGTTCATGCTCTTCCTCGCAGATAATGTAAATTTTTTCTTACTTCCTAATCTTTCAAATAAGAGAATAAATTCAAATTGCGTTCGATTATTTCTTTTCCCTTTAAAATTTCGTTCTCCTTAACACCGAGTGAAAACCGCACAAAACGTTCTCCGTTCGAGCCAAAAATCCGCCCCGGCGTAAGAACGATTCCCAACTTGTATAACATTAAATCAACAAACTCATCCACGTCTTTCAAGTTATCGGGAACTTTTGCCCAAACGAACATTCCGCTTGTATTTGAATTAGCCTTAAGATTTAACATTTCAACTATTTCAAAAACCAAGTCTTTCCTCTTTTGATAAACCGAGTTCCGCTCATCATGAAAACTATCGGGGACGTTTAACAGCGCTTCAATCGCGCCTTCCTGTATCGGGCGGAAAATTCCCGTGTTGATATTGCTCATAAACTTGAGAATCGGTTTTATGTAATCGACATTACCCGCAACCATTCCCACGCGCCAGCCCGCCATATTATGTGATTTGCTTAATGAATTCAGCTCAACACAAACATCTTTTGCGCCGTCGAGAGTTAGTATGCTCAAAGGCTTTCTTTTAGGCAAAACGAGGGAATAGGGATTATCGTTACAAAGGAGCAGATTATGCTTTTTTGCGAAATCAACTACTTTCTGCAAATCATTTCTTTCGGCAATTGCGCCGGTCGGCATATTAGGATAATTCACCCACATTATTTTTGCTTCCTCGGCGACTTCGTTGTCGATGTTTTCCAAGTCCGGAAGCCAGTTATTATTTTCATCCAAATCATACGAAACGGCTTTCCCCCCCGCAAGATGCGCTGCAACTTTATACGGCGCATAACTCGGATTGGGAACTAACGCAATATCACCCGGATTTAGAAACGCCATTGAAATATGAAAAATTCCCTCCTTGGAGCCGAGTAGCGGAAGTACTTCGGAATTTGCATCAAGAGAAACATCAAACACTTTTTTATACCATTGGGAAAGAGCGGAACGTAATTCAGGCAAACCCGAATAAGATTGGTAACCGTGATTATTAGGATTTTTAGCCGATTCATAAAGCTTTTCTATTACGGAATCTGCCGGGGGCAAATCGGGATTACCAATCGAAAAATTTATTATCTCTTTTCCCGCGGCGCGGACTTCGGCAATATCTTTTGCTCGTTTTGAAAAATAATATTCTTCAATCGAACTTACCCTATCGGATGGTTTTATCATTATATCTCACTTTTTTTTCTATAGAAAAACTGAAACTTCCCCTTTCCGAAATTAGTTTATCTTAGTTTTTCCAATAAATTTGTTAACAGCTCTTTTTTATCAATTCTAATCTGCTCCATCGAATCTCTTTCTCTTAAAGTAACAGTACCGTCTTCCAAAGTTTGTGTATCAACCGTAATGCAGTATGGAGTTCCGGCTTCATCCTGTCGTCTGTATCTGCGACCGACAGCGCCTTTGTCATCATAAAAGACTCTAAGATAAGGACGCAAATCGTTTTCGATTTCTCGCGCTATTTCCGGCATTCCGTCTTTGTTTACCAATGGGAAAATAGCAACTTTAATAGGCGCTAATTTAGGATGAAAACGAAGCACAACTCTCGTTTCTCCGTTTACTTCTTCTTCGTGATAAGCATTCACAAGAAAAGCCATAAAACCCCGGCTTGCGCCTGCCGAAGTTTCGATAATGTAAGGAATATATTTCTCCTTCGTCTCGGCATCATAATATTTTTGAGATTTCCCAGAAAACTCCTCGTGGCGTTTCAAGTCGAAATCCGTTCTATTATGAATGCCCTCTATTTCTCCCCAGCCGAACGGGAACTTAAATTCGATGTCGGTAGCTTCCTTGGCGTAGTGAGCTAATTTATCGGCGGGATGGTCGTGAAAACGCAAATTTTCTCTCGACATTCCGAGAGATTCGTACCACGCCATTCGCCTTTCTTTCCACTCATCGTAATACTTTTTATCATCTTCCGGCTTAACAAAATATTGCATCTCCATCTGCTCGAATTCGCGCGTGCGGAACAAAAAGTTTTTCGTATTAATTTCATTACGGAATGCTTTTCCTATTTGAGCAATTCCGAAAGGGAGCTTTTGCCGACTTGCATTCTGCACATTCAAAAAGTTTACAAAAATTCCCTGCGCAGTTTCAGGACGTAGGAAAACGGTATTCTCCTCGCTTTCTACGGGACCAACAAAAGTCTTGAACATCAAGTTAAAACTTCTCGGCTCGGTAAATTCCCCTTTCGTTCCGCAGTTCGGGCAATTGACTTCGGTTAATAGTTCAGCGGATAATTCCTTGTTTTCGAGAACAGCTTCAAAGCGTTCCCCCGGGTCTTCGTGAAGAGAATAAATTTCATCAAGAGCTGTTTTCATTTCTTGATTAACGGAAATTTTTTCTTCGAAGGCTCTTATTATTTTTCTCTTTTTCTTTTCCGAAATCGCATCGCCGAGTGTATCCAAACGAAAACGCGCTTTGCACTGTTTGCAGTCAATCATCGGGTCGGTAAAGTTTTCAACATGACCGGATGCTTCCCACACTTTGGGATGCATCAATATAGCGGCGTCCAATCCTTCAACATCGTGGCGGTAAGTCATTGATTTCCACCACTCTTCTTTTAAGTTTTTTAGCAGCTCAACGCCAAGGGGACCGTAATCCCAGCAGCCGTTTAAGCCTCCGTAAATTTCACTTGACTGAAAAACAAATCCTTTTCTTTTCGAAAGAGAAACTACTTTTTCTATTACACTGTTTTGTTTATTTTTTGCTCCGATGACAAACCTCTCAAAAATTATTCATAAAAATTTAAAGATAATCTTTTAATAGATTTTATTGAAAAGATTTTTTTATCGGGAACGTTTTCATCAAACAAATATCAGCAGCTTCTGTTTTGGGACAGATGTGTTAAAAGGGAAAGTTAATCTACTCCTGATTGAGCTTAACCAACTTATAAATTTCAAACACAACCCAAACAATCGAAGATGCAAATAATACCAACAGCCATTCGCCTCCGGTAAGACTGACAGTATTAAAAGGTTCATTAAAAATCGGGACTTCAATAACAATTAAAGTAAAAATAATTGAAATAAAATAAGAGATAAAAAGCGCCTTGTTTTCATAAAATTTCATTGAGAGAGCGGGGAGATGAAACGAGCGGCAGTTGAGCGCATTGAACAACCTCGAAAAAATCAGCGTTGCAAAAAATATTGTAACGGCTTTTTCGGTCGATGCGCCCGCCCGCAGAACAAAATAGAATTCGGCAATTGTTACCAATCCGATAACCGTTCCAATCATTACGATATAAAAAAGCATCTGTTTGCTAAGAACGCCTTCCTTTATGTTACGGGGTTTATCTTTCATCAAACCTTTTTCCGGAGGTTCAACGCCCAAAGCAATTGCAATCAAGCCGTCCATCAAAAAGTTAATAAATAGAATTTGCACGGCGGTTAATGGAATCGGCAAAAACGTAAGAAGCGCGACGCTTAAACCAATCACGGTACCGAAATTTCCGCTAAGTAAATAAACAAGGTATTTTCTAATATTTTGAAAAATCGAGCGCCCTTCTTCAATTGCTGAAACAATCGAAGAAAAATTATCGTCGGTTAAAATCATATCGGCAGCTTCCCGACTGACATCGGTGCCGCGTATTCCCATTGCAATTCCGATATCGGCTTTCTTCAGCGCTGGGGCGTCGTTTACTCCGTCTCCGGTCATTGCGACAATATTGCCTCGCTTCATTAAAGCGTCAACAATTCTTAATTTATGTTTAGGGGCAATTCTTGCAAAAACTTCAGTATCGTCAACAATTTCCGCAAGCTGTTTATCATTAAGTTTTTCCAATTCGTAACCGCTGATGGAATTACCGTGTTTCAATATTCCCACTTCACGAGCAACTGCAACGGCTGTTACTTCGTAATCGCCTGTAATCATCACGGGGCGAATTCCGGCATTAAAACATGTTTTAATAGATTTTTTTGCTTCCGGCCTCGGCGGATCAATCATACTGACAAATCCTACAAACACTGTATCTTCAGAAGCTTCACCAAGATTGTAATTTCCGTCGAGTTTTTTATAAGAGAGAGCCAGCACTCTCATCGCTTTATTGCTTTTTTTATAAGCAATACTCGTAAGCAATTCCTTTTCGTTTTTGTCAAACTCCTGTTCAACTCCGTTTTTCAAAATTTTAGAGGAGTTTGAAAGAACTACTTCAAACGCTCCTTTTGTAAGCGCATACTTTTCACCCTCAAAAATATGGACTGTTGTCATTCTTTTTGATTCCGAAGTAAAAGGGATTTCTTCCAAGCGCGGGAAATCCTTCCGCATCTTTTCAACATCCAAATTTGCTTTCAGAGCAGCAACAAGAAAAGCCGCTTCGGTAGGATCTCCAATTACTTCATGTTTGTTTTCCTTACGCTCAATTACGGCATCATTACAAAGGACTCCGATTTCCAGCAACTTAATCAGATTAACATGTGAGTTCGGTTCAATACGAATATTATTTGTTCTAAAAAATCCTTTCGGTTCATAACCTGTTCCCGTAACGGAGTAATTCAAATCGTTAGTGTATATTTCCCGAATTGTCATTTCGTCTTGGGTAAGCGTACCTGTTTTATCTGAACAAATAATATTTACCGACCCGAGCGTTTCTACCGCGGGAAGTTTTCTAATCAAAGCTTTACGCTTAACCATGCGTCTTACACCTAAAGCAATACTTATCGTAACAACCGCCGGAAGAGCTTCAGGAATTACCGCAACGGCAATTGCAACGCCCCAAATAAACATATCGACAAAAGATTGTTGTTCGATTATCAATCCGAGCAAACTCATAACAAAAGCTAACACAAGACTAATAACCCCGATTCGTTTTCCGAGTTGGTCAAGATTCTGCTGCAGCGGAGTTTTCCGCGATTCTGTAGTTTGCAGCAAATCTGCAATTTTCCCGAACTCGGTTTTCATTCCCGTTGCCGTTACTATTGCTTTAGCTCTTCCGTAAACAACGGATGTCCCGAGATAAACCATGTTTTTTCTGTCGGCAACGGAAGCATTTTCAACCACCGGCGAGGAAGTTTTCTCAATTGATGTAGATTCGCCCGTAAGAGGTGATTCGTTAACTTTCAGATTATTAGTCTCAATTATTCTTGCATCGGCGGGAACAGTATTGCCGACACCGAGAAGAATAATATCTCCGGGAACCAATTGTGAGGATTCGACAACGGTCTCTTTACCGTTTCTTAAAACGGTTGCATGCGGGGCAGCCATTTTTTTTAATGATTCAATAGCCTGTTCGGCTTTGTACTCCTGAAAAAATCCTAATATTCCGGCAAGAATTACAATTACTATAATCGCAGTCGCTTCAACCGTTTGCCCCACGGACATGGAAACAATAGAAGAAATTATTAGAATTACGATTAACAGATTTGTAAACTGGGAAATAAATAATTTTATGGGAGATTCTTTTTTCTTTGAAGTGATAAGGTTTACACCGAATTTCAAAAGTCTCTGCTGCGCCTCCCGATTATCCAATCCGTTAACGCCGGAACCAAGTTGACGAAAAACTTCATCAACCGTTATTGAATACGGGGGTGATATATTAATCTTTTTTTTTTCCGTCATAGACAAATAGAGGAATCATTAAAATAAATTAACAATATTAAAACGAAAGTTCAAACAAATAGTTGTGAGCCTAATCACACACGAACATTAAGGAATTATTCTTTCTCCAATTGCTTTAATGTTTCTTCCAACAGAAGATAAACTTTTGCTTTCGGCATTTGTTCTCCCGTCCATATTTCATAGGAGCGCGCGCCTTGTTCCACAAACATTTTTAATCCGTTGATAACCGCAGCGCCTTGTTTTTCAGCTATCTCCAAAAACTTTGTTTTCAGCGGGTTATAAATTACATCAAAAACAATTTGTCCTTCATTAAAAACATCTTCAATCTCCAATGGAGAATCTTCCGTTTTGGGAAACATGCCGCTTGCCGTAGCATTAATTATCATAGAAGATTCTTTAAAGACGGAGATTAAATCGGGAGGAACTAATTCGTAAGGAACAAGCTCTTCATAATTCATCTTCGAGTAAAAGTAATCGGAAAGAGTTTCCGCTCTTTGCTTTGTTCTATTAATAATGTTGATTTTTGCAGGCTTAAATTTTCTTATTAGTGTAAAAATTACCGAACGCGCCGCGCCGCCGGCGCCGATTACGGAAATTGTTTTTTCCGTTATTTTATCTTTGTGAGGTGAGAGAGTTTCAAAGACTCCGTTTGTATCGGTATTATATCCAAACAGTTTTCCGTTTTCATTTACAATAGTATTTACAGCTCCGACAACAGATGCTTCTTCGGAAACTTCATCGAGATACTGTATTATTGTTTCCTTAAAAGGAAGAGTAATATTAAATCCTCGAATCCCCAACGCCTTCATTCCTTTCAACGCATCTTTTAAGTTTGATGCAATCACATCAAAGGAAAGGTATGTCGAATTAATTTTTCCAAGTCGGAAAGCTTCGTTGTGCATCAAATATGAAAGTGAATGTTTTATCGGATGCCCAATCACTCCGACAATGGTTGGAGTATCGGTTTTGTCTCCGTTACCGCTCATATTTATTTCCCCTCTATTATCTCTTTTAATATTCCTGAATCCAACAATCCCGTAAAGTCTTTCTTAAGCTTCTGCTGCAGATTTTTATCTTTGCTGACGGCTTTTCTTATTGAGTTCATCCCAAGCTCATACTGCCCGAATTCAAAATAGAATAATGATTTTCTCAATAACACCTGCGTATCGTCGGGGTACTTTTCCTCCAATATGGAAATCAGTTCAAGCGCTTTTTCTCCTTGATTTGAAAAGAGAAGAAGTTTGTCGATTTCATTAAGAGTTTCGAGATAAAAATTATCTCCGGTTGTCTCAATCGACAAGTTAAGAAGTCCGTTTATATTAATGTTTGAAGTGCTATCACTTTGAGTTTCACCGTTGTTTGACGCAAGCAGAAAGACCCTGTTAAAATCAAGAAGCGCTTCGGTACGCCTGCCTAATTTTTCAAAAATTTTACCTCTGACAAGATATGCTTCCTGAAAAAACTCATCCAGTTTAACCGCTTTGTTTAACGCATCAATTGCTTCCGCTGTTTGGTTATTTCCATACAACGATTTCCCCAAGTAGAGCCAAGCGATTTCATCATCGGGGTCAAGCTTAACCGCTTCGGAAAAGGCGGAAACAGCGTCTCCGAATTTTTCAAGTGTAAGATAGGAAATTCCGATATTGAAATATGCGCTTTGAAAATTTTCATTAAGCATAATTGCAAATTCAAAATGCTCGATGGCGTTAGGAAAATCATTCATTTGAATAAGAACTATTCCCTTATTGTACCAGCCGTAATAGCTTTCGGGTTCAATATCTATATACTTATCGTAGGCAAAAAGAGAGTCGTTGTAACGCCCGAGATTTTCCAAAGAGTAAGCCATTTCGTACCACGCCTCGGAATTTTCAGGGTCGATTTTAATAACTTTCCGCAGTAGTTCAACGGTTTTTTCGGAGTTCCCTTTTCTTTCATATAAGGAAGCAAGCGAGAGCAGAACGTCCAAATTGGTCGGTTCAATTTCAAGCGCTTGAGTAAGTGACTTAAGCGCCTCGTCAATTAATCCTAATCCTTCCTTGGCAATAGCGTCGTTAATCAGTGTTTCCGTATCGTTGGGATTTAGCTCGAGGGATTTTTCCAATGCAAGATATGCTTCCTCGAATTCACCGAGCGAATTATGAAAAGTTCCTTTATATTGCCAGAAATCGGAATTGTAAGTTACCGTTTCCAAAACGGCATTCACAATCTTCAATCCCTCTTCCGGATAATCATAATCGATACACATCTGAACGGTTTCTTCCAAACTGTTTAATGCAAGAAAAATCGTTCCTTCTTCTATAACCGCAAGAGCTTTATCTATTCTTTCTTCAACTTCTTCTTCGCTGAATCTATCAAAATTCGGTTCCGAATAATCATCGGAAAATTTCATTCGTACTCCAATAAAAATTGATATAAAATCTATCACTAAGATAATATAAAATCAAGATTGATATTTATATATTTAAAATAAAGGGAAGCTCAAAAGAACTTCCCTGCAAGTAGTGATAATAGTTTTAATTATTTGTGAATGCAACCTAAAAATATAATCTGTGAAACAAATTGTCAATTCATTTTAGTCTTTAAGTAGAAAAAAACCTTTTTGATTCAAAAAATATTTTGCTGTTTGTTAATTTTACCTTATTTTCTTAGTTAAATTTTAGAAATTAACTAAATTATTAAAATGACTGATAAAATAGATAAACAAATATTGGAAATCCTTCAAAAAGAAGGAAGAATAAAACGAAATGTAATAGCCGAAAAAGTAGGGCTTTCGTTACCCTCGTTAAGCGAGAGAATGAAAAAATTAGAAGAAGCGGGAATTATCGAAGGCTATTATGCCAAAGTTAACCGTAAAGCTTTTAATTATGATATAATGGCATTTATTATTGTTGTAATGGAGTCTTCAAAAAACTATGCCGCATTAAAAAAGAAAGCCGTGAAGACCGAGGGGATTTTAGAGTGTCATTCAATATTAGGCGAAGGTTCCCATATTCTTAAAGCGCTTGTAAAGAACACATCCGAGTTGGAAAAACTTCTTGCGGAAATTCAATCGTGGCCCGGAGTGGTTCGAACAATCACAAACTTTGTTTTATCAACCGTAAAGGAAACAACACAAATTAAATTATAAGAGGAGTTAATATGGCAGCGAAATCTTCAATCCAAAAAGTATTGGATTATGTTAAAAAAAACGAAATCAAATTTGTCGATTTGAAGTTTATGGATTTCCCCGGACAGTGGCAGCATTTTACCGTTCCCGTTTCTCAACTATCGGCATCTTCTTTTTCCGAGGGTTACGGATTTGACGGTTCCTCTCTCCGCGGATGGAAAAATATTTCCGAAAGCGATATGCTTATTATTCCCGATCCCGAAACCATGTTTGCGGATCCTTTCGTAAAAGAACCGACAATTAGTATGATTTGCGATGTTCACGAACCGGCGACTAAGGAAAAGTATTCTCGTTGTCCGCGAAGTATCGCTCAAAAGGCAAACGCTTATCTAAAATCGACAGGCATTGCCGACACAGCTTATTTCGGACCTGAAGCGGAATTTTTTGTTTTTGATGATGTTCGTTTTGATTCCAACGCGCACGAATCTTATTATCATATCGATTCCAAAGAGGGCGTTTGGAATTCCGGAAAAGATGAAGGACCGAACCTCGGGCATAAACCTCGGCATAAGGAAGGATATTTTCCCGTTCCCCCTGTGGATTCTCTAAACGACATCAGAAACGAAATGGTGGTTAATCTAATGAATTTGGGAATTGAAGTTGAAGCCCAGCACCACGAAGTTGCCAGCGGCGGACAGTGTGAAATCGATTTAAAATTTCAGCCGCTGCTTAAATCGGCGGACCAACTCTTGATGTTCAAATACGTTGTAAAAAACACTGCGCACAAAAACGGAAAAACGGCTACATATATGCCCAAACCGGTTGACGGCGATAACGGAAGCGGAATGCACGTTCATGTAAGTCTGTGGAAAAAGAACAAGCCTTTGTTTGCTGGAAACGGCTATGCAGGACTCAGCGATACGGCGCTTTATTTTATCGGAGGAATATTAAAACATGCCGCCTCGCTCCTTGCTTTTACCAATCCTACAACAAATTCGTATAAACGACTTGTTCCGGGATTTGAAGCGCCCGTAAACTTAGCCTACTCTCAGCGGAACAGAAGCGCTGCGGTTCGCATCCCGATGTATTCCCCAAGCCCTAAGGCAAAGAGAATGGAATTCCGCTGTCCCGATCCTTCGGCTAATCCTTATCTTGCGTTTTCCGCAATGTTGATGGCAGGATTGGACGGTGTCTTGAATAAAATTGATCCGGGAGAACCTTTGGATAAAGATATTTACGATTTGCCGCCTGAAGAACTTGCGGATGTTCCTTCCACGCCGGAATCTCTTTCCGGAGCATTGGAAGCTCTCGCCGAAGATCATGATTATTTATTAAAAGGGAATGTCTTCACGGAAGATGTTATTCGAACTTGGATTAATTACAAAATGGATAGAGAAGTAAAACAGCTTGCTCAAAAACCGCATCCGTTTGAGTTTGCACTTTATTATGATGTTTAGATAGAATTTCATATCGAATTATTAAAGGCGGCAAGAAATATTGTCGCCTTTTCTGTCTCATTATGTGATGTTTTCTCAAAATGTGTCTTAGGTCATAATGATAACCAAAATTATTTGTTAGTTTATCTATTATTTTTTTGGCTCACTAATTGAATTGAAAAAAGTAAAACTATAATTTTGGAGACGTTATGAATTTAGAAGATATTATCTATCAATCACTATTCTATTTTTCCTTTTTTCTGTTCGGAATTGTAGGATTGTCCTTTTTTATTCACTTATTCAGAAAACAACCTGTGAAAAAATTTGAAATAAACGACAGACAGACAAATGTTGATACGAAAAACGAGTTGGAATCGGAATTAATTATTGCCGCAAAAAAACGGGAAGAAATTATTGCCGAAGCGCAAAGAAAAAGGGCAATACAAATAGCTGTAGAAAGAAGAAAAGAAGAATTTAGAAGATCAAGATATTCTGTGGTAAAGGTAAATCAAAAGAAAAAAGCCGCTCTTCCCAAGCCCATGTTTAATTGTACTATAATTGAAGACCGAACTTTAGATTTTTATCAATAATTTTTTCGACAATGAGCTGTTTGAGCAATTTGGGATAATCATTTGCCGTAATAAAATTGCTCAAGTTTCCGGCACGCATTCCTAAGGAATTGTTTGCCGGATTTTTTTTGTAGAATCTCTTTATTATATTAAACAATAAAATCCGGAGAATTTATATGCCTTGTACCGATAAAAAAGATTCCATTAAAGGGAAAAAGTTAAAAGCTCCGCATGAAGATGTTTGGCGCGTATTTAAGATAATGTCCGAGTTTGTTGAGGGATTTGAAGTCCTTTCAAACTTACAGCCGACTGTAGTGGTGTTCGGCTCGGCGCGTACGTCAAAAGATAGTCCTTATTATAAAATGGCGGAAGAAACCGCTTCGGCATTGGTTGAAAAAGGTTTCGGGATCGCCACCGGAGGCGGCCCGGGGATAATGGAAGCCGCGAATAAAGGCGCAGCGGAAGGGGGCGGAAGTTCAGCCGGTATAAATATTCAGCTTCCTTTTGAAACTTCCTCGAATAAATATATCGATAAAGATAAACTGCTTCAACTTCGTTATTTTTTTGTGCGCAAGGTGTTATTAACCAAATATGCGCAGGGATTTGTAATTATGCCCGGAGGATTCGGCACTATTGACGAGCTGTTTGAAGTTCTTACTTTAATTCAAACAGGGAAAACGAAAAGCTCTCCCGTTGTTTTGATGGGAAAAAGCTATTGGAAAGGTTTAATTGATTGGATGAGAAATTCTGCTCTTTCCGAGAACTATATAAAAGAGGAAGATTTCAATCTTTTCAGCATAACGGATAATCCCCTTGAAGTTGCTGAAATTATTTGCAGATTCCACAGCGGAAAAGAATTCGAGCCTAATTTTTAACTTCCGTTAATTTTAAAAATAAAAAACCTCCACTGTTAACGGAGGTTTTTTTTCAATAAACTAAATTAAAAGCTATATATTATTTTGCCGTAAAGCATGTCGTTTTTATTATACTGACCGAACTCTCCTTTATCACCGACAAAAATATTAGCCCCAAGCTGCAGGTTAATCGAATCGGAATAATCGTATAATACTCTCGGACGAATAAGCGCGTCATCGTAGTTGAAGTCATAGTACATAAAATATTCAAAAGTAAGCGTTTCGTTAATGCAAGAATACCTGGCAAGAAAAGTTGACATGTTATTGTATTGTCCCTTAAATATAGGGGTTTGCAGTAACTCGCCATCTTTGTAATCCATAATAGCCGTTTGGATAAACTGTCCGCTGAAGTTAATATCCCATAAACTGAAATCTACTCCAACCAAGTAATGAAGATAATCTTTTTGTACAAGTCCATTATTTGCCATCGGGTTCATTGTTTGGAAATATTTCCCGAAATAGTAGGCGGCTTCACTACGCAGAACAATTGGTCCGAGAGTAGCACTGAAACTTCCTCCGGCAAGCGTTAATCTGTGATATTCCGGCATAACGGTAATTTTCGTCGGAACAGGCTGCCCGTTTACGGGAGTAAATTCCACATTTTTCCCAAGCGCCGGATCAGCATCCCACGTGTATCCTCCCATTATGTCAAAATCCGCTAAACTTGTTAATGCGGAATATTTAAGGAAAAACTCGCTGTTCTCCAACGATGGCTTTATTTCCTTCTTTGAATTGTCAACCACAATCTGCGGGTTGCCGGGAAGTGAAATGCCGAAATCCATTTTCGGCGCCCACATCGAATTCGGAGCCGGATATGCAGTAGGAGTAAAAACCGGAATCCATATTGCTTCTATCGTATGATTATCCGAAACATAATAATCAAGTTTTGCCGCGGTAATGCCGGTTCGGATTTCATCAAAGTCCGGCAACAAAAACTCTTCGAGATTTTTAGGAGAAACTATATCGGTGATAAACACTCCGTCTGCTTTTCCCCAAATCACTTGCTGTTTACCGATGCGTAAATCAAAGTTTGTAAAAAACATATCGATATATGCTTCTCTTAATTTCAGGGAAAGAGAATCGGAGTTGTAGAAATAGAGCATAGGATTGATTTTTACATCTCCGAATGAAGAACTTTTCTCAATATTAAGATTAAACGTTGTTTGCGAAATTGCAAGATTGTCATTTCCGTTAAATGCTTTATATCCGGCGTAATATCTTCCGTATCCGGATAAATCCACTCCTTGTGCAAATGTTGCTGCAGATACCAAAATCATTGCAGCAAACATTAAAATTATTTTTTTCATTTTATTTTCCTTTCTTAAAACAAATATTTTCAAATTAATAACTTAAATAGTCTTGTTGTTATCTCACTCCCCGTTTCATCATTCTCTGTGTGAACATCGAAGCGGGAATTCCGGTATCAATTTTTATGTTCTTCTGCTGCATTCTCGTTTTATGGTTATTCTGAACGTTATTCATTTCAACATCTGAAATAATCCAAAAGTGTTTAATATTTTCGGCATTGTTAAGAGTCAATATTTTCAGTAGTTCGCCGTCTTCATCGTAAAATTCTTTTTTTAATCCGTACCAACGTCCCTTAACTACCCATGTAATCGTTTTAGAATACATATAATCTTCATCCTTAGGAATGCTTTCAACTACATAACAATCTAATCCGTTCAGTTTTTCTTCCCGTAATATTTTATGTGTGTCATCGGTAGGTTTTCTGTCTCCCAAATCATCGTATGTGAAATCCGAGCCCATAAAATAATCTCCTTTGCTGTCGCTGGAAATTCTTTTTATTTTCTTCAGCGCAGGAAGATAAATCCATTGATCGTCATCTTTCCCCGGGTCATCATAACTCCAGTTCATGAAGGATGTATTTTTTACATCTGCAGGTTTTAAGAAAAACATTATCTTTTTTTCTACACTGCCGAAATCACGCTTATATTGTTTTAGTTCGCGAATACGTTCTTGTCCGCTTGAATTGGTAAGCGTCATCGTTAGGTTAGCCGTCATATCATTGCCTGTTGGACGATTATACACTTTTTCCATTATCTTCAAACCGGTTAGTTTTTGCGCCATACCTGTTGAGTTAAACATCAACATCGATAAAACAACTAATATTGATATTTTAATTGCTTTCATTTTTTACTTCCTTTATTTTATTTTCAAAATAGACATTTGATTTATAGAGTAGTAGGAACATTATTGTTAATGTGCCGAGAAAACTCGTAAACATATTTACCGACACCAAAAATCCGAGTTCGCGGTTTGGGGGGAAAACGGAAAAAAGGAGCACGAGAAATCCCGCGATAACCACAATTGCGTTAAACAAAATTGCTTTACCGGAGTGTGCCATTGTAATTTTTGAGGCAAGCAGTTTGTCGCCGAGTTTGGAATTATAGCGATATTGGTCGATAAAGTGGATTGCATAATCGATTCCGATTCCAACGGCAATACTGGAAAGCAAAGCTGTTGTTGAATTAAGGGGAATGTTCAGCCATCCCATAATTCCGAAACTTATAACCGCCGTAACAAGTATCGGAATTGTACCGATTACGCTTACTTTGAAATTTCGAAACATAATAAGCAGAAGAATAAATACTATGAATATGGACATCACCAAACTCATTATTTGCCCTTCCAAGATTAAATCGGTAAATACTAACGCCTTGTAACCTGAACCGGCAAAATGAGTTTTTATTCCAAGTTTGGTAAACTCATCTTTATATTTGTTAATTGCCGCTAACGCCGCTTTTGTCGCCTTGGAATCATCGCTCTTTAATTGAAATGTTACATTCAGTTTTTGGTAATTATAATCTACTACTTTAGTCAGCTCTTCAGGATCGCCGGACATCTCGTAAAGAAGTAAATATTGCGCAATCAAGTTTTGAGAATTCGGAATAGTATTATACTTAGCGCTATCGGCATGCATTACTTTGTTTATCCGTTCCAGAAAATCAACGAGAGAAAATGCATTGCCGACAACCGGCACATTTTTTACAACATTGTGCTCCATTTTCTCAACAAGTTTTAATACTTGCGGCTGCTTAAATGTATCCTTTTCCTTGCCGTCGAGAATAAGATTTATTGTGGATGTGCCTCCGAAATGTTCATTGATAAATTTATCCGTTTGAACAATCGGACTTGTCTTTTCAAATTTATCGAGGAAGCTGGAGTTAATCCAAACTTTTGTCATTCCGTAAATAGAAAGAAGAACAACAACCGCAGTTGCAATAATAGTAAAAGTAGAGTGGTTTAGAACTTTTTCAGTAAAAGAGTGAGCAAGAGTATCGGTCTCTCCTTTATCGTTTTTCTTAACTTTTATTCTTTTCGGTAATCCTGTTATTTTGATATAAGCCGGGATGAAGAATAGCGATAAAAACATCGCAATAATAACGCCGAAAGCGGTGAACAAACCGAAATACTTAATAGGGTAAACTTGTGAAGTAAGTAGTGAAATAAATCCCACGGCGGTAGTTACTGCCGCCATTGTTACCGGCTGCCACATTTGATTAAGCATATCAAGAATGGCTTCTTCTTTGGACGCATCGGGATTCTCATTTTGATAAATTGACAAATGATGATATAAGTGAATACCGTAAGCTACCCCGATTGCAATCAGCATAACCGGAATCATGGTTGAAACCGCATAAATAGGAATGTTTAGCCATGCCATGAATCCGAAAGTCCATAACGTACTGACAAATACTACAAGCAAAGTTGCAATTGTACTTTTCAGACTTTTAAGCGTTGCCAGCAGCACAAGAAAAATTACGACCAAAACAATCGGCACCATCAGCTTCATGTCAGCCGGACCAAGCAGCGCAAGTGTTCCCTCAACAATGGGGCGACCGGCAACGTATATTTTGTTTTCGCTATCCTCATATTTTTTTGATAAATCTAAAATCCGCTTGTAAAAATCCTGAGTAA
>CAYLYR010000031.1:0-16400 GCA_964387835.1 uncultured Melioribacter sp. | reverse complement strand
AAGCGCTGAATATCGAATTGAGAAAACCGAGTATTTTGCCTACGGTTCTTTCCGTAAAAGAAATTTCCAAACTGCTGAATTTTACGACAAATCTTAAACATAATTAAGACTAAAATAGGTTATGCAAAGATTCCTAACAATCTAATTTATTTTTATTCTTACGGCTATATTCCCGACAATTCCCTCCGTCGGCATGTAAATCGGACTAAAAGAAGGTCCGTTATCAGTACCCGCAATCAGGTTGGAATATTTACTCTGCCGATTATCAAGAACATTCTCCACGTTAAGAATTACTGAAGAATTAGGAAAGAATTTTTCAAACATTATCCCGTAAATCCAGTAAGGTTTTGTCTCTTCAGAATATGACAAATATTGTTCGCCTGTGTAAAACGCTTCCAAGCCTGTGCGCCAACTACCTTCCTCTTCATAAGTAAATGTAAGATTCAATTTTTTGTTCGGCGTCAACTCTAAAGGAGAAGTATTACCGTTAACGGTTTTGTTTACATTCACATAAGAATAATCGGCAAAAACTTCAAATTCATCAAACGCAAAATATAAATTCGTATCAAAGCCTTTACTTTCAAGCGCCGCACCGTTATAAAATATCTTATGATTCAAATCCACATCCGGTATTATTCCTGCAATCAGTCCGTTTTTAATGCGTGTATAGTAAAAAGATTGATTAATTTTCATCACGAATTCATCAAAGAGATATTTATAATTAAAATCAATGTTCATTCCATTTCCCGTTTCCCTTTCAAGAGGAGATTTCAAATAGCTCGGTTTAAGAACATTGTGCCAAACAATATCTTCATCATTTAAATTTAACTCGAAAATTGTCGGCATTTTATATCCGCTTCCAAGTGAAATTCTGCTCGAAAAATTATCGGTAAATTTATACAGCACGGAAAGATGAGGAAGATAAATCGGAGTATATTTTTTCGAGAAGTCAACTCTTATTGCCGGTTGAACGGTAATCTCATCTGAGATTCTCCAATCATCTTGAAGAAAAACACCGCCGATAAAGTAATCATAGTCATACATTGTGTTATTAGAAAAATTATCCGTTTCCTTAAAATAGTTTAGGGAAGAATTAATTCCGCCTACAATCGTCTGTTTGCCTATCTGAGTAAGTAAAGAGAGTTCGGAAAACGAATTTATGTTTTTCCCTGCAAAATATCCGTTAGTTAAATATTTGTTCCGGCTTAAAAACCAATTTCGGTTATAGTACGAATAATTGCTTCTAAAATTTAACTGCGTACTATTTCCGAATTTCCTTTTATACTTAACAGAAGCTCCGTAACGGTTTGATTTATTCCTTTCCAAAAAAGTGTGCAGCGAATCACTACCGTTAGTTACCGCATACATATCCCCGCCAATACGATTCTCATAAAAAATATTCAGCCCTAACTCGAGTGTGGAATTTTCATTAATATCCCAAAAAAATCTTGGCGTAATTGTAAATTGTGTGAATTTCGGTAAGTCCGTATAACCGTTTCCTGCAACGTCAACCGCACTCTGGTTACTGAATGAAGACAATAATGTAATACCTAAGTTATTAAACTTGTCGGAATAAAATGAACTAATATCAGTTCCCTTTTTACTTGTACGATTTAACACAAGCTCAAGTCCTCCGTCTTTAACAGGTTTACGTGTTACAAGGTTTACAAATCCGGCAACAGCTCCGTTACCATAAAAAACAGAGGAAGGACCTTTTACAACTTCAACCTGTTCCAAATCCAACGGAGGTATCTGCAGCAAAGTAAGTCCGGATGAGAAACCGGAATAAATCGGCATTCCATCTTTACACAACTCCGTATATTGTCCCGGAAGTCCCTGCAATCTGAAACTCACCGTTCCCGAAACGGACGATAACCTCTGCAGAATAACGCCGCTTGTTTCCCCAAGCAGTTTCGATATATTCCCGGGACGAATCCCTATTTCCTCGTTCACTTCCTCCAAACCGAGCACTTCAACTTTTACCGGAGAGTCGTCGGCAACTCCATTTACTCTTGTTGATGTTATTAAAATTTGTCCGGAATTAATATCTTCAGGAACAAGCAACACCTTTAAGCTGCGCGTACTTTTGTTATTACCGAATATAACAGCAACATTCTTAGATTTATATCCCACATAAGAAACTGTCATGATAAAATTTCCTTTCGGTATATTTTTTATAACTACCTTTCCCTCTTGGTTAGTTGCTCCTCCGATTTGAAGAGATTTAATAAAAACATTTGCTCCGATAAGGAACGAATCGTTAAGAGAGTCTGCCGCCGTTACAATAACTTTGTTTTGAGCAAAAACGGTTGTTGAAATAAGAATAAGAATTAAAGCAAGTTTTTTCATGATTTACCGCACAACAATAAATTTTTAATTTTTAAGAATTAAAACTAATGAAATTCTGAGAATTATTAATCTTTCCACTCTGCCCACAAAAAATAAATATAATGTAACTGAAGAAGTTGGTTACTGCTAATTTGAAAAAATTCATTTTTTAAGATATGACGTGGACTATCCTTTTTCTGTCTCGGCGTTTGTTGAGATTGGCTCGCGTGTCAGGCTCTATATCTTCGGAATTTTAGGAATTTTATTTCCCCCTCATAATATTACTGAACGCTGAGACAAACAAGGAGTAAATACTGGAAAATTAATAATGAGAAAAGAAAACGAGAATTTATTAAAATCCGTAGCCCAAGGAAATTTTAAGCGCCAAGTCCGGAATACTGAAGATCATCACGCCTACATCCGTGTTATCGAAAATTGTATATCTGCGTGAAAAGGAAATTCCGTATGGGAAAGGAAGACCAAGTCCGTCGGAAACAGATGAAGATAAATCTTGATCAAATCCTTGCGAAACGGCATCGCCGAAAACGAAACCGAATCCCACTCTGTAAAACGAGTTTCTGTAATGCGTTTCACTTCCGAATATTTGGAAAAGAAGTCCGTCAAAATCTAAGAAGAGTAATCGTATCGGGATGAAGGGAATTCCCCAACCTTCGAGTTCATTGTCAAGATGAAAATTCCCGGCTAATTTTAAACCGATATTCGTCTTTTTCCCAATCGCATATTTATCGTATTGGTAGAGAAAATCCCCAAAATATTTTGTCAGATTGAATGAAAAAGATGTTCCGCTTTCAAGAGCGGCATCCACTCCGAAAGTTAGAGAAGAAGGCATTTTAAGAATTACGTTCTGCGTAAAAACATTATTCTTCTTAACCGTTAAATGAGGTTTGGAAATATTCATTGAATCAAGCTGAATATCAAGCGCTTCATCCTTGGTCCCGAGAATTCTCCCCTTTATAAATCTGGGCTGATAACTTACGCCGAATGAATTCGGGTCGCTTAAGTTGAAATCAGGCTGATAATCGTAAACCAATGAAAAGTTCCAAGATGACGCTTTATCCTTCTCGAAATTATAATAAAGTCCTAACTTCCCGCCGATTTTAGTATCAGTGTAATTTCCCTTCAACTGCCAGTAAAAGTTGTTTGATTCCCCCGCTTCACTATTAATCAGCGGATCATTCGGATTATTGAAATAATATTCATTATTGTGATTCAAAATAATTGAACCGTCAATTTTCACTAACCAATCAAAATTATTCACAACATTTTTTCTACTCAGTGAAAGTCCGGCGGAAAGATAACCATCCTCATCGTTAAAAATATTATATCCTACACCTAACGCCATCTCGTTTATATTGATAATAGTGGAAGCGTTCACACTGGTATTCAACAACATGTCAAACGTAGTTTCGTTTCCGCCTAAATCCTGTGCCGTGTTCAGTTCCGTTTCAATTCCGCTTACCCGCAAGTCCATATTAAAAAGGAGCGGATAGTTGAAACCAAAACCTACCACAATATTTTTTGTAACGGGAAAGGCAGCGCTGAAGGAAGAGAAACCGCTTGCTAAACCGGCGGCTGACGAATTGACCGCTGTATAATTTGTAGAAGATTGATTGTAAATAAACATTGTCGTGTCTTTAAGATAATCATCCGTGGCGGAGCTAATCATAGAATTGTCGATAAAACCCGACGTTCCCAATCCTAATCTGAAATCGGCGGTTGCGTATGCTTTTTTCAAAAATCCAAGTTCGGCAGGATTGCTGAAAACGGAAGCGGATTTATTAATTAACGTGGGAGAAATCATTCCTCCGTTCATACCGCTTCCGGCTCCGCCTCCGAAAAAATTAGAGGAAAAGGATAAATCCAGATTAAGCGTGCCGCCGTTAAAGCGCGACAATACCGGCGTTGGGGTTTGCGCAGTTACCGTAACCGCTGCAAAGATTATGCTGAATAATATTAATCGAACTATCTTCATTAAAAATTAACTCCAATTGAAAATCTTGAAGTGTTGGCTAATTGCTCAAGCACGTAAGCATAATTTGCCAAAACTTTTATTCCTCCAATACCATAAGCAAATCCGACTCCAAAGCTGTATTTTTCATCCGGTAGAGAGTTAATAAACTGTTGAGTTCCGGCGCGAAATGAAATAATCTCAAAAACGGTATATTCCGCTCCAAGACGAACGACATTAATTTCATCGTTTAAAATTGCAGGCTGAAAATCCCCATTAAGAATAAATCCTTTATGAGAGTTAAACGAAATGCCGAAAGCCGATTTTAGAGGCATAGATTCGTTGTATTTTCCTCGAGCCGGATTTAAGGAATTATTATTCTGAGAATTCCAATAGAACGGAGCAACAATATCTTTAAGGACAAACCCGAGCGTTACATTTTTGGTTAGGAAATATCTTACTCCCAAATCGATTCCGAAACCGTTTCCGCTTCCGTAAACTCTGTTCATGTTTCCGGTGGAAATCTCATCGTCATCGAAAACAACGTAATCCGAAGCGTTAAAATCGTTATTCCCGAAAGAGGCATATCTGTATTTTAAGTTGACGCCGACAGCAAAGTCTGAGAATCTTCTTGCATATCCGGCGACAAAAGTAAGTTCTTTTAATGCCGAGTTGCCCGAATAGATAAATCCGGCTCCAACGGACTGCCTTTTCCCCAAAGGAACAGATGCGCCGAAAGAACTGTAAGGAATAATTCCAAGTTGATTTATATAGTTAAAATCAATTTGAATTTTATCCGAAGCAAGCAATCCGCCCGGATTCCAAAAGACCGCGTTTGCATCATCGGCTTGTGCCGAAAAAGCGTTTCCCATTCCCGAGGCGCGAGTACCGAAACCTAAATCGACAAAACTTCCCGATATACCGGAAACATCTTGTCCAAAGACAAAAGCCCCGGAGAACAAAATTATTAGTAGGTAATATTTTATTTTTTTTCTAATCATTTACTTTATTAAAACTACTTGTAAAAGTTTGGAAACTTCATTCTTACCATCTTTTGCCGTAATATGAATAATATACCTTCCGTTGCGGGCAACATTTCCACTATCGGTTTTTCCGTCCCACGTTATTTCTTTCATTGAGCTTCTGCCTCCGTATTTGCCGGGGAATTGAATATCATTCTGCAAAATCGTTCTTACGAGTTCACCGTTAATATTGTAAATCTTAATTGTAACCGTTACGGGAGGAGCGTCCGAAGTGAGGAAATAGCCGATTTTTACCGGCGCTACATCCGGTGAAAAAGGAGAAGGCAATACAGATAAATATTTAAGCGCAAGGGGTTGGCTTTCGCTCAGAAGAATGTACTCACCGAATTTATTAAACTTATCATAAGAATATCCGCCATCGCTTGAAAAATCCTTCAACATTGAAGAGCCGGAAAGCAGCCGCCAATTGTTTTTACGAATATCGTAAAATCCCAACGCTTTGCCGCCTCTCATTAAATCAAAAGAAGCGGCATCGGGAAGCGTTATTTTTCCGTAAGCGAGCAGACTATCTCCGGGTAATGCTGTTGTGGAACTGTAGCTTAGTGAATATGAATTATCCGCCGCCACAAATCTTTTGGAGCTTCCGATTGGAGTTACATACTTCTTAACCGATTTCACACTCTTGTTGTTTAGCTCGAGTTGTATCGGAATGTTAACGGCGTTTGTCGGAAGCAATAAAGAAAAGCCGTTATTGTTTGAAACAAAACTTGAAGTATTCGGATAAATTTCGGCATAAACAGATAGCTCCGTTTCTGCGCTTAACCCGCTTATAGCATCTTTTGCCGTAATTTTTACATTACCGAAAAATGTGGAATCAACGGGACGGTAAAATCCCGAGCTTCTGAAAGTATTGTAATCATTATCCGAAATTGCGGTAACAGGCGTAATATCCCATGAAACATTACTTCCGAGCGTTACATTCCTTCCCGACGTATCAACGGCAGATAAGGAGAACTGAATACCGCCGCTACGATTTGATATTTTTGTTTGAGGCGAAGCTATTGAAAAGGATGCGAGAACAATTTCACCGACTGAAAATCTTGAAGTTTTTGTAATTGAAACGCCATTCAAAAATGCAGTAACAGAGATTGAACTTTCTCCCGTTTCCAAAGCTGTTACTTCAAAAGATGTGCTGTCGTCCTCGTTCGGGAATGCTATCTCCAGATTTGAGGAAACATTAAAACTTAGTCTTCCGGAATGCTCCGCTCCTGCAAACTTATCTTTGAGAGATTGTTGAATTCCATCGAGCAAAACCAAGTCCAGCCGATAGCTATCTCCCGGACGGAGTAGAATATTATTAATCTCGGGATTAATATTAAGTGATGATAAAATTCCCGCCGCTTTCGGTGTTACGGAAAACTCATCCGATTTATAAATAATTCCGTTACCGCTTGCCTTAACATAATAATCAATTGTTTCGGTGGAATATAGAGGCGGAATTTCACCCGCGAAAGAGGAATCCGTTTTGCTCATTACAACTTCCGTGTAATCACTTGCGGAAGAAAGTTTGTAATAAATTTTCCCGAATGCGCTGTCCGATAAATTGCATCCGCGCTTAAAACTAATTCTCAACTTTGTTGCAGCATTGGAAAACGCTTCGGCAACAGGCAAAAACGTAAAGGGCAATGCTGCGTTAAAAGTAACCGAGGACGTATCGGTTACTAATTCCGTTTTTAATCTCTGCGGAGCAAGATATGAATTTTTGAGAAGATGAATCGAATACTCTCCGCTCGATAAATTTCTTCCCGATAAAGCCATTCCTTCCGAGTCGGTGGTTTTGGAAATTGTAGTCCCATCCGGTTTAATGATTGTTACGCTAACATTTTCCAAAGGAGAACCGCATTGAGTTACGGCAACGCCGATTTGTCCGCTGGGAAGCAAGAAATCATTCGCCTCAACGGTTGTGTTAAGCGCTGCAGCCGGAATACGAATTATCTGTGAAATTCCTTTCCCGTTTACACTTAAAACATAAATAGTTGTATCATTCTCTCCGACTGCAATGGGAAGCTCGCTAAAAGTATATTCGCCGGATTCGGATGTTGTAGTCACAAATTCTCCAAAATTGGAGACAGCGCTTATTTGAAGTCCGGATATTTCATCCGGTACGGCGGAAACCACTCTGCCGTGCAGCTCAACGATTTTGGGAGACAAAGTAAAATCAAAGTTTTCACTGTTTCCTCCGCTCAAATCGTTTTGACGCGTTTGGGTAACATAGCCCGTTTTACTTACTGTAACGGTAAAATTTTCTCTCGGTAAATCCGAAATTTGATAATATCCGGTCGAGTCGGTTTGCGCCCTGAAAGTTTCACCCGAAGAAATCCGTTTAGCTTCAACTACCGCCCCCGACAGAGGCAAAGTCCCGCCGCCGGTTAGCTCTCTGAAAACTTTTCCCGAGATTGTAGCTTCGTTCCGCATTAGAGTAAATGAAATCGTAGTCGAATCTCCTGCAGATAAAGCAACGGTTTGATTAACCGGAGATGAAGAATATCCTTCCAATGAAGGCGTTACGATATAAGAATCTGCAGGAATATTCAGGAATAAGACATTTCCTTGAGCGTTACTACTTATAGATTGAACAAAATTTGTATCCGAATTAACAATCGTTACCGAAACTTGGGAAATCGGAGCGCCGGACTCGCCGACAGTCTGCACGGCAAGATTTGCAATGTTCGGAACGGAAGTAAAGTTTACATTCTTCTCCTCTCCTATTCCCACCGAAACCGATTGAGTCTGAGGCGAAAAAAGATAACCGGCTTTTACCGGAATCAAATTATAATTTCCTTCGGCAAGATATGAAAAATCATAATCGCCGTTAAAATCAGACTGAGAAATTGAGACCGGATTCCCCGCGTCATCGTTTAGCCGAACAGATGCATCGGCGACTCCGACATTTCCGTAAATTTTAGCATTGTGAACCGCTACAACTAATTCGCCTATATTATTATTTTCATTTGCCGTTACAACAACATTCTCCTTAACGGCATTTACATATCCTTCGGCATAAATATCGGTTGAAACCGTATAACCGGAATCGGGAGCGACATCTTCAAAAATAAAATTGCCGTCTGCATCACTCTGGAGAGTATAAATATGTTCCCCGGATGATGCTTTCACCGACACGGCAAAACCGAGAGACGCGCCGAGTTGGTTAACAACGGCGCCGGAAATTGTTCCTGTCGTTTTAGTCATTATTAAATCTTGACGTACAACAGTTGTTGTATCGCCGATTGTGATTGAAACGGGAGCAATGGAATAATTTTGAAGTGATGCGGTCAACTGATAATCACCCGGGAAAAGATTGGATAAAAGAAAATCCCCCGAAGAACCGCTTAGCGCGGAAGCCGAACCGTTATCTCCCGTAATTGATACTTCCGCTCCGGCAAGCGGATTTGAGGTTGCTTCGTCAATTACGCTGCCGATAACCTGAGCCGTGTTCCTTTGGAAATCGGTAAAATCAAATGAAGCAACCGAATCGGAAGAAGAGATGGTAAAATTAAAACTCTGCGAACTTCTGTAACCGGACTTAGAAGCCGAAACGGAATAGTTCCCCGCCGCAAGTGAAGTTAATGAATAGTAACCGTTTTCGTCGGAAGTTGCGTAAATATAGTTTTTGCTTCCTCTGTTCAATTTTATAGTAGCCTCGGGAAGTGTGTTCCCATCGGCAGTATATGTATGTCCGTGCAGCTCGCCGCTTAAAAGCGAAATATTAACATTGATGGTTTTGGAATCCCCGTCTTCAAATGATAATGACGAAATTGTCGTATCTGAAAAACCCGATTTGGTAAAGCTTAAAGAATATGTTCCGCCGACAAGCCTGCTTAACAAGTAGCTTCCATCGTCAAGCGTGAAAGTTGTTTTCCCGCCGGAAGCGGAAACAAGGTTAACCATTACGCCTTCAAGTCCGCTATTTTGAGAATCGAAAACATAACCGGAAATAGCGGCAAAATTTTCGGCAAGCGTAAGATTAACGTTACTTAAAGTCTGCCCTACCGATATATTTACCGTAGCGCTATCGGGTAAATAACCGGCTTTATTTGATAGAACCGTAAAATTACCTGCGGATACTCCGAATGAATAATTTCCGTTTTGATCCGAAAGGAGACTATCGATTATTATATTGTTCCCATTTCTCAAATAAACTTTTGTACTTGCCAAAGTATTTTGTGCGCTTGAAAAAATCTTTCCGTTAATCGAAGAAGGATTGGGAGTAAGAGCAAAAGTTAACGAAACGGAACTTTGAGGCGAAAGTATTTCGGTAATTTTAGTATCGGAACTGTAGCCGGATTTTGCCGCCGTAATTTTATATGCTTTTCCCGCTTCAAGCAGAGCCGAAAAACTCCCGCTTGCGTTGGAGACGGTGTTTAAAATTGTTTCCCCGGTTGAGTTATCGTAAATAGTAACATCGGCGTTTCTCAGCGGAGAAGAGTTTGCAGTAACTAAACCGTTTACAGTAGCGATATTCTGTACTAACGAAAAATTATTATTTCCGCTTGTTTGTCCGGGTCCTATCGTAACCGATGCAATGCCGCTTGTGATAAATCCCGATTTAGAAGCGAAAACATTCCATGTCCCGGGCTGTAAACTCTTGGAATAATTTCCGTAATTATCGGTAGTTACGGAAAGAGTATCTCCGGAAGAAATGAAAGAAACAGCAGCGCCGGAAAGCGGAAGTCCGCCGCTTGTTACGCTGCCGGAAATTGTTCCGGCATTGGGCGTAAGAATAAAATCGATTCCGGTAAAATTGTCCCCCGGAGAAATAGAAAGCGATATTGGATCGGGAGAAATATAACTGCTTTTGGAAGCGGATATTTCATGAGTCCCTTCGGAAAGAGTTAAAGTGTAAAGTCCGTTCACATCCGTCTGTGCGGAAGAAACTCCGGGTACCTCTACCGTAGCGCCTGAAATTCCCGTTCCGTCCGACAGTTTAACTTGTCCGGAAACCGAAGCCGGATTCGGAGTGAGAGTAAAGTCAATGTTGTCAACCGTTTCGCCTACTCCGAGAGACAATTGGATTGAGCTTGAAGGAGTATAGCCGTTTTGGGCTGCGGAAAAAATATAACTCCCTTCTCTTAAACTAAAAATATAATTCCCGGACGCATCCGTAGTTGCCGTCTGAGATGTTCCGGTTAGCGGTGAGGCGGTTACGGTTGCTCCTTCAAACGGAATGTTGGAAGTTTGTCCGTTCCCCAAATCTATTACTTTATAAACAATTCCCGAAACCTGATTCGCCCTTGGGATAAGGACTAAATTTTGATTCTGTGAATTATCACCCGTTGCCAAATTAACCGTAAGCGACTCGGGGGAAATAAAGCCTAACTTGCTGACTTCTATCGTCCAAGCGCCTGAAGACAAAGTAAAACTATAATCTCCGTTTGAATTACTGTTAGTCTGCTCAACCGTATTTCCTTTTGTCGCGGTTACGGAAGCCAATTGAATAGGAGAGCCTAAATCATTGACAACTTTACCTGAAATGAACGCTTCATCTTTAACAAGATTAACATCGTTCACATTTGTTTGTCCGCTCGGCAAAGTCAAGTATATTGGGTCGCTCGAAAGATAACCCGGCTTTGAAATATCGAGGCGATAACTGCCGATAACAGTACTGAAATAATAATAGCCGTTAGAAGAAGTAACAGTTGTCTGTACCGCTCCAGTGGAAGTATTTGTGAGTGCAACGGTGGCATTGGCAATCGGCTGTCCAGAGCCATATTCGTAAACATTCCCCGAAACCAAAGCAGGCAAAGGAGTAAAATAAAATGTAATTATTGTCTGGTTCCCTGCTGTTATTGTTGCGGTAACGGTTGTATCTTGATATCCGACCTTACTGCCCGTAAACTGATACGTTCCTACAACAATACTATCGCTATATGTTTCCGAATCAATTACAAGGAAAGGATTCGCTGGAGTAATTCCGCCGTCAATAGCAACCGCTTGCGCCTGGTAATTTAATAATGACGAGTTATCCAAAGTTGACTTAGCTTGTAGTTTAAAAGCTCCGAGTTCTTTATTATAATAGAAAAGAAAAGTTTCACTCGAAGCTCCGGCGCCTTGGGCATCGTTAGGAACCACGAACCAAACATACGTTCCTTTATTCAACATCGAGCCGGCATTAAAATCAACGAAGGTATTTGTTGTAGTGCTGTTCCAAACAGGAACATCTATCGTCTGGTCATTTCCGCCGAATTGAGTTACGCGCTGATAAAGATAAATTGAATAACTGTTTGCCCAATCAACGGATTCCCAAGTAAAAGTAATTGTTTCATCCGCATCGAATGAGGAGCTGTCTGCCGGAGTAAACAATTGAGGCGGAACTTGCTGGTTACCGGATTCGTACGTAAAGGAGTAAACTCCCGATGTAATCGGGCTGCCGAATATCGGATTGTTCTCTTCGTAAAGATTAAGTATTACATAATTATATGTATGCCCCAGCAACAGAGGCGGAGGCGTTCCCTGGTCGTAAGGGTTTAGCGGATTTACATCGCCGTACTGAGCCGATGTTTGGTTGGTAGTGTAATTCCAAACTAAATTTGCACCTTCAATTTGAATATTCCCCGACGAGTCGGTTGTGATTTCAAAAGGATTGCTTGAAACGAGTAACCAATAAGAAACTACTCCGGAAACGCTGCTCCACTGAAAAACCGGAGTTGAATTATCAATTGTCCCGATTGGAGCAATTGCCGTCGGCGCTGTGGGAGATTCTACAACAAACTGAAACTCGTTGGAATAAATAGCGTTTTGATCATTAACAATATCATTTAAATTGCTGTATTGCGAATTTGTGATTATTCCGAAATATCTTCCTACCGGAAGACTAACTTGCGAAGGGACAAAAGAATCCCGAAAAAATCCGCTTCCTACGTCGGAGCCATTTACATCTTTAGGAAAAAATGAATTTGTGTAATTATAGTTACCGGAAGAACTTCCTATTTTAATTTTAAAACCGGCTCCGTTAATATTGCCCGGCCATTCCAGATAAACAGTACTATCAGGCATAAACAAAATTTTAGTTTTAAGTTTAACGCCGTTACTTGTGGAGACAAAACCTTTGGGAACAACCGGAAAAGATTGAGCGGAAATACTTCCGAATAGGAAAATCGAAAATATAAAAGGAATAAAATAATAATATTTTTTAGTTTTTATCAACCGAACTCTCATATTTTATAAATAAGTATGAAATTTTCATATATTATACAACAAAATCATTTTTCATCTTTAATTTTTATTAAGATGTATCCTGACGAATAAGGAACATCAATTTTATTTTCAACAAACGAAAAAACCTTGCCCGCCGCTTTTTCCGGTGAAGCTAAAACGCCCCACTTTCCGGCTGGTAAATCCAAACTTTTATTTACATTACGATTGGCATTCATTACTATTAGAAATTCAGCATTATCATATTTCAACGTATAAGCGAGAAGAAAATTATCTTTTGTATCGATAAATTCAACATCATTATAATTTCCTCTCCTGAAAGCGGCATATTTTTTCCGTATTGAAATTAATCCTTTGTAATAATCGGTAAGATTTTGATTAAGTTTAGCGAAATTATAATTTAAATAATTTGTCGCGTTGTCTTTGTTATATGAGTTATGGTCAATCTCTCCTTTGTGTATATCCGGTACATCCGTATCAAAAGAAATTACTTTGGAGCGGGCGAATTCCTGCCCCTCGGCAATCATTGTAATTCCGCGTGAAGTAAGTAAGAATAGAGCCGCCAATTTATTCAGCTTGAGTTCATCCTTATCCAGCTTCGCATTAGACGCCAAATCCTTAATCTTTTCCCCTTCCTTCACTTTCCCCAAACCAAGTCTGATAAAATCGCCGAGTGTATTATCATCATGCGATTCGAGATAATTAACCGAATGTTCGGCTTTCTGAAAAATTCCTCCCTTGTCGGTAATTAAAGTTCCCCGCACGTAACTGCGAATTCTCTCGATATCATTATTCCCCTGCATTTTCCCGAAAATCCAGCCGAGTCCGTTTTTAGGATTTTGCCCTTTTACTCCGTTTCGTATTTGGTCGTTCCAAGCAGCCCAGCCGCGGACCGAGAACTCTTTGGGAGAGTACATTCCGCCTCCCCAAGGCTCGGCAATAATAACAACGTCGGGATTAATCTTACGCGCTTCCTTGATAATATCTTCCACCGTTTCCCAATCAATCATAGCGGCAAGGTCAAACCTAAATCCGTCGATGTGATATTCTTTCATCCAAAATAGAACACTCTCTACAATCAAACGGCGAAGCATTTTTCGTTCTGTTCTCAAATCGTTACCGCAATAGCTTTTTGCGATGAAGTTTCCTTTGTTGTCTAATCTGAAATAATATTCTTTATCGATTTGTTTTAAGTTCCCCAATTCATATTCGGAAAGATGATTATAAACAACATCCATAATTACCGCAATTCCGTTATTATGAAAAGCTTTAACCATTTTCTTAAAATCGTTAATCTGTTTCCCTTCGGTTCCGTTCCAAACATTCCATTTTAATTCTTTCACATTTTCGGAATAATACGCTTCGGGAGCAAAAAACGCTGCGGTCATATATCCCCAATGATTTCTCTCGTACGGGTTCCAAGTATTCTTCATACCGTGGAATTCCTTCTCGTATGGAATTTCAATGTTGGCAAATTCCTGTGCGGGAAGAAGCTCAACAGCATTAACTCCGAGATTTTTAATGTAACTCAACCCGCCCGTACAATTTTGCTCAGTTAGTCCTAAGTATGTTCCCGGAGAAGAAACTCCGGAGCTTGGGTCCGCCGTCATATCCCGTACGTGCATTTCATAAACAATTAAATCTTTATGGTTTCTCCTAATCCACGAATCACCTTCCCAATCAAATTTTTCATCGGGCAAATAAACAGATAGTCTCGGATTCAGATAAGTATTGAAAGTGGCAACCGCTTTTGAGTAAGGGTCAATTGCAATCGGCAGTTTATCGGCTTTATCTTTATCCGAATGAAAAACCTTATATCCGTAAAATTTTTTCGTAATAATTTTCGGGAAAGATATTTCCCAAACTCCATCGGCATCCGTCCTCGTTTCAAAATATTTCCCCTTATTAAAATCCGCAGCATCAGACAAATAAAGGAGTACCTTTAACGCTGTCGGAGCAAAGAGCCGAAAATACGTTTTCCCCTCATTTTCAAATGCTCCGAGTTTTTTATTTGAGTAAACTTCATCTAAATTAATTTTCTTTTGAGATTGAGCCATAATTAAACCGCCGAAAATGTTAGTAACAAATAGACTGAGTAGTAATACTTTTTTTATCATTTTTTCCAACTTTCTTTGTAATGTCCGGTTATTAAGATAGTTTGAAACGAAACTTTTTCCAAACAATTTAAACTAAAAAAAACAGATTGAATGACAAATAATATTTTGATCTACAACGTAAGATGAAAATAGAAAGATGCTGAAAGATAAAAGACATGTGGCTAAAGTAAAAAGGCAAAAGTTGAAAGTTTGTAAAACAAAAAAATCAGTCATTGCGAGAAATGTAGAGAAGCGGAATGACGAAGCAATGACAGAATTACTGAACGTCCACCGGACTCTGCAAGCTGATATTCTCTTTATCCCATACAGCTTGAAATGAACATGGGATTTAGGATCCGGAATTATTTACAGACCGCTGAGCGCTTTTCAGTTCTCTAAAAAATGGAATGTTTTTTATATTAAGAAATAACGATAAACAATACACAAAAATTGCCGATAATATGTTAACAAAATTTAAGCTCATGCAAAATTGCAAATTATTAAATAAATAGTAAGGTATTATTATGAACCACAAGTTACGAAATCAAATTGCGCTTATTTTCTTTTCAACAGGATTATTCTTTATTATTTTGATGGGTTACACATATTTTACTATTAAACAAAGTTCTAAGGATGGAGTTGTTATTAATCTTGCCGGAAAACAAAGAATGCTTTCGCAGAAAATGACTAAAGAAGCTCTTGGTGTGGTAAGCGGTAAAGTTAACCCGAAAGAATTAGCCGGTACGGCAAAGTTATTCGATGAAACACTTAAAGGTTTAATGTATGGTAACGACAAATTACCCCCGTGTGAAGATCAAGAAATTTTAGGGCAATTGACTAAAGTTAAAAATTTATGGAATAGTTTTTATATGAGAATAAAAGTTCTTCTACGTGATAATCATAACGAAGAAGCTTTACAATATTTACTTGCTCATAATATTAAATTACTTAAAGAGATGAACAAAGCGGTTAATATGTTTGAGAAAAAGACAACCGCAAGCATGAGTACACTACAGTACGTTTCTATTTTAATCGCATTTATTACAATAATTACGGTTCTTCTAATTTTAATAATGTCAAAACGAAAACTTATCACTCCAATTGAAAAACTTGTTGATACTACTCATAAACTAGCTGAAGGGAATTATAATATTAGTCTTAATTTTAATTACAAAAACGAATTTGATGAATTAGGAGAAGCTTTCGAAAATTTGGCGAGTAAAATTAATAATTCGTATGAAGCGCTTAAAAAAGAAAAAGAATCCGTAGAGAAAAAAATTGAGGAGGCCATTGCCCAATCGGAACATGAAAAAGAATACCTTGCCTCAAGCGTTAATAAAATCGTAGGGATAATGGAAAGAGTTGAAAATGGCGATTTGACGGCTAAGGTAGAAATTGGCGAAGAAAAAAGTGAAGATATTCGTAGATTATTTGAAAATTTCAATAAACTAATTGCGAATATTAAACGCATAATTATGAATGTAGGCGAAGCCGTTGAAGCAACGGCAAGCGCCAGTACTCAAATTTCATCGAGCGCCGAAGAAATGGCTGCCGGCGCACAAGAACAAAGTTCGCAGACAAATGAAGTTGCCGCAGCGATGGAAGAAATGACGAGCACGATTATCGAAACCTCCAACAATACGAATCTGAGCGCAGGAAAAGTTAAAGACTCACTAGAAGCGGCTCGGAAAGCGCGCCAAGCCGTCGAAGAAACAACAAAACAAATGGAGAATATAGCCGAAGTAGTTCTGCAAGCTGCAAATACGGTTCAAGAACTCGGTAAGAATAGTGAGAAAATCGGAGAAATTATTA
>CAYLYR010000030.1:0-16621 GCA_964387835.1 uncultured Melioribacter sp. | reverse complement strand
AACCTTTAAGAATTGCCATAACTCTTTGAATATTGATAATTTACTCATCTATTTCCTCTAAAATTGTCTTTCGGTATCTTCGTTGTCGTATTCCGTTTCTTTTCGTTTTATCCAATAGCTAATTTTCCCACTCTCGGTTTTTCTATCAAGAAAATCTTTCCCGAATAACTTTGCTGCAAGTCCCATTGGCGTTATAACCAAATAGAAAAGAATACCGAGAATAATTCGAGTTGAAAAAAATCCGAGAATAACAGCAAAAATCATCCACCCTTTTTGAAAGGGCAAAAGTGCTTTGGGGAAAACAATTCCCAATAAAATCAAAGCCAAACCTATTCCGCCGAAATATAAATATGAATTATTCCCTTTGTAAATCAAAAGAGCGGAAATTATTACAGCAATAAAACCGATTAATAAACCGAACTCACGGAGTTTTTTGTTACTGCTGTCAATATTTTTTATTTCTTCAAAAATCAATCTAATTCAAACTCCTTTCTCCAATCGGAATCCTCCTCAAGCGGTTTTTGTTCATCCTTATAAAGAAGGTAGTTCCCGAGAACAAGCGCGTCCATATCTGTTCGCATAAAACAAGTATAAGCATCTTGCGGGGTGCAAACAATAGGTTCGCCTCGTACGTTAAAGGAGGTATTCACGACAACCGCCGAGCCGAATTCCTTATCGAATCGGGAAACCAAGTTGTGAAATCTCGGATTAGTTTGACGGCTTATGGTTTGAAGCCGTGCGGAATAATCAACATGTGTAACAGCGGGAATATCGGAGCGTTTTACATTAAGTTTTTTAATTCCGAAATATGATTTTTCTTCATCAGTCATCGGAATTCTTCTTTCTTTTTTAACGTCGGCTACAAGCAGCATATAAGGACTCGGGCGGTCTATTTCGAAATATTCCGAAACTTTTTCCTCTAATACGGCAGGGGCAAAGGGGCGAAAGCTTTCGCGGAATTTTATTTTTAAGTTCATTACCGATTGCATTTTTGTCGAGCGTGCATCTCCAATTATTGAACGATTTCCCAAAGCACGAGGACCGAACTCCATTCTACCTTGGAACCAGCCGAGCACTTTTTCATTATTCAATAATTCGGCGGCTTTGCTGTAAAGTTCCTCATCGCTTATTTTGTGAGCGGAAATCTTTCTTGAAGAAAGAAAACCGCTTATTTCTTCATCGGAGAATTCCGGACCGAGATAGGAGCCTTTCTGGAAATCATGTTTATTGTCTGCTTCTCTATTGTTTCCGTAATATTGATACCATGTAAAAAGAGCGGCTCCCAAAGCGCCTCCGGCGTCTCCTGCGGCAGGCTGAATCCAAATATCATCAAAAATATTTTCGCGTAAGATTTTTCCGTTCGCAACACAATTTAGCGCCACACCTCCGGCAAGGGCAAGATACTTTTCACCGGTTTCTTTACGTAGATGTCTTGCTGTTTTTAGCATCACAATTTCCGTAACGTCCTGTACGGAGCGGGCTAAATCCATCTCGCGCTGAGTGAGTTCGGATTCGGGCTTGCGGGGTTTACCTCCGAAAAGCCGATTGAATTTCTCATTTGTCATTGTCAAACCGGAAACAAAATCAAAGTATTTCATATTTAATCTAAAAGAACCGTCATCTTTTATGTCGATTAGATTTGTTAAAATTGTATCGACGTATTTCGGTTCTCCGTATGGGGCAAGTCCCATTACCTTATATTCCCCGCTGTTTACCTTAAATCCGGTATAATAAGTAAATGCGGAATATAATAATCCTAAAGAATGAGGAAATTTTATTTCTCCCATTATTGAAAGATTGTTCCCGTTCCCGATTCCGTAACTTGTAGTTGTCCATTCCCCAACGCCGTCGATTGTGAGAAAAGCAGCGTTTTGAAAAGGTGATGCAAAAAATGCCGAGGCTGCGTGAGACTGATGATGTTCGGGAAAAAGAACCTTCCCTTCAAAACCAAGTTCTTTCTTTATGAATTCCTTCATCCAAAGTTTTTCTTTTATCCACAAAGGCATCGCTTTAATAAAGGACTTAATTCCGAGCGGGGCATAAGATAGATAAGACTCGAGTAATCTTTCAAATTTTAGAAACGGTTTATCGTAAAATGCAACAACGTCGATTTCATCAACTGTAAGATTTGCAAAATCGAGACAGAATTGCACAGCGTTTTTCGGGAAACGGTGGTCGTGTTTTTTCCGAGTAAAACGTTCTTCCTGCGCGGCGGCAATAATTTCGCCGTCCTGCACCAAACAAGCTGCGCTGTCATGATAAAATGCCGATATGCCTATAATATTTTTCAAATCGTGATAAAACCGTATCTTTAAAAATTAAATCATAAAATATAGTAATATGCTAAAAAAGATAAATATTTATTTCATCTTAGCTGTGATTATTGCTTCTTCGGCAATGAGTTCAGCTCAATCAAGAGTTCCCGATTGGGCGAAAACGGCGGTCTGGTATCAGATTTTTCCGGAAAGGTTTTGTAACGGAGATAAAAACAACGACCCTGCTCCTGATGATATGAAAGGCGGCTGGCCCTACTCGATTCCCGAAGGATGGAAAATAAGCAATTGGAGAGGCGATTGGTACGAATTGCAGCAATGGGAGAAAAAGGACGGACATGATTTTTATTGGAATGCAGGAACGCGAAGGTACGGCGGTGATTTACAAGGCGTTCTTGATAAATTGAACTACCTTCAGTCGCTCGGAATTACCGCTATATATTTTAATCCTCTTTTTGAATCTCCGTCGCTGCATAAATATGATGCGTCGATGTATCGCCATATTGACAATAACTTCGGGCCTAATCCAGAATCGGATAAAAAGATTTGGGAAACCGAAACGCCGGATAATCCCGCAACATGGAAATTTACATCGGCGGATTCTCTTTTTCTGTCTCTGATAAAGGAAGCGCACTCGCGGGGAATCAAAGTGATTTTGGATGGTGTCTTCAATCATGTCGTTGTAACTTTTTGGGCGTTTCAAGACGTTGTGAAATATCAGCAAAAATCAAAATTTAAGGATTGGTTTATCATTAAAAGTTGGGATAACCCTGATACTCCTGAAAACGAATTTCGGTATTCCGGTTGGTACGGAGTGAAGGATTTGCCTGAGTTTAATGAGGATGGAAACGGCTTGGAGGAGGGACCTGCAAATCATATTCATAATATTGTTAAAAGATGGGAAGACCCGAACGGCGATGGGAATCCGGAGGATGGAATTGACGGCTGGCGGTTAGATGTTGCCGACATGGTAAATATTAATTTTTGGAAGAAGTTTCGTGTTTGGGTTAAAAGTATTAATCCGGAAGCATATATTACAGGTGAAATTTGGTGGGAAGACTGGAGGAAGAATAAAATTTATAACGCTTCGCCTTGGTTGCAAGGGGATGCATTCGACGGCGTTATGAACTACAGATTTGCACGCGCCGTGAAAAGGTTTGTCGCTGATAGAAAGATGCAAATTACAGCAAAAGGTTTTGCGGACTCACTTAGGAATCAGTATGATGATTACAACAGAGAAAATCTCCTCGTGATGTTTAATATGCTTGATAGTCATGATACGGAGCGGCTTGCATCTCTTGTGGTTAATCCGGATCATTGGTACGACCACTACGCTAATCCGCAACAGAACAAAGCATGGAAAGTCCGCAAGCCGAATAGCGAGGAGTATGCAAAAGAGAAACTGATGATAGGATTGCAGATGACGCTTCCGGGCGCGCCGATTGTTTACTACGGCGATGAAGCCGGTATGTGGGGCGGAGATGATCCGGACGACAGAAAACCGATGGTTTGGCCGGAGAATAAATATTCCGACGAAACACATCATCCGCTCGGGTATAAGCGTCCCGACGATAAAGTTAAATTCGATTCCTCTTTATTTAATTATTACAGAAAGCTGATTGAAATTAGAAAAAGAAATCCGGTTTTAAGTAAAGGTAAAATCAATTTTATCGAGGATGAAAATATGCCCTTTGTTTTAACTTTTATGCGGAGCGGTTTTGGAAAAACGATTGCGGTAATAGTTAATAATAACAGTAGTAAGAAGAGTTTCAGTATTGTAAATAAATTATTCGGAAAATATAGGGAATTACTTTCCGGTAAAGAGTTTTCGTTCTCTTCTGACAAGAACAAACTTAAAATGAAGCCTTATCAAATATTTATTTTAAAGAAGATTTAATATGAGTAAAAAAAATCAAAAGAAGAACAACAAGAGTAATAAGACGGAAAACGTTCCGAGCCGCAAGTCCGAACCGAAGAAAATATTCTACTTAATTCTTGTCCTCCTTCCGGTTCTCTTGCTGTTACTGCTTGAACTCGGACTTAGAATAGCTGATTACGGCTACAACACGGATGTTTTTGTTAAAGTAGCGCCGGGATATTACGGCTCGAATCCTCAATTGGCGAAGAAGTATTTTCATAATGTTAAGTCGGTTCCCAATACAATTAACGATGTTTTTAAAATCGATAAACCTAAAAAAGGATTTCGTGTTTTTGTGTTAGGCGGAAGCAGCGGCGCAGGTTACCCATACATGCCGCTCGGTTCTTTTTCACGCTACGTTAGGAAACGCCTTGAATTGGTTTATCCGCAGACTGAAATTGAAGTTGTTAATCTCAGCATGACGGCTGTTAACAGTTATACCATTCGGGATATTGTTCCCGAGGTACTTAATCAAAAGCCTGATCTCATTTTGATTTACGCCGGACACAACGAATATTACGGGGCGCTCGGCGTCGGCTCGATGGAGAACTTCGGGACTTCCCGCGGGCTTGTGAATTTAACAGTGAAGTTGGAGAAGTTCAGAACGTTTCAGCTTTTGAGAAATACGTTGAAATATGTTGTGGAAAAATTTAGCTCCAAACCGAAGAGAGCCAACGGTACTTTGATGTCGAGAATGGCGGAGAAGAAAAAGATTCCCTATGATTCCGAACTTTTTAATAAGGGAATATCACAGTTTGAAGGAAACATGGCTGATGTTCTAAGCGAAATACGTTCGGCGGGAGTTCCCGTTTTATTCGCAACTCTTGGAAGCAATCTTACGGGAATAAAACCTTTCATATCCGAAAAGTACAAAAATTATCCTCCCGCAAGAAAAGTTTTTGCCGAAGCTGAAGATGCGATGAATACCGGAAACATTAAGGATGCCGCGGTTAAGTTTAGATTTGCCAAGGACCTGGATATGCTTCGTTTTCGCGCGCCGGAGAAAATCAATAAAGTAATAAGAAAACTGAGTAAAAAATACGGAGCAGTAGTCGTTAATGCGGACTCGGCGCTTAACGCTGAAAGTAGAACGGGAATAATAGGAAATGACTTAATGGTCGATCATCTTCATCCTACGCTTAGAGGCTATGAAATTATAGGAAAAGCATTCTATGAAGCAATGGAGAAGAACAACTTCCTGCCGAAAGGAAGTCATCGCGACTGGGATGATGTGAAGCAGGACACGATGACAATTAAGGAATTCCCCTTTACTTCTTTCGATTCTACTATCGCGGCTTTTAAAATTAAGTTGTTAAAAGATGATTGGCCTTTTATTAACCCGGCTGATAAAATTCCCGCTTATAAATTATTAAGGCGGGAGAATCGTTTGGACTCAATCGCTTTCGATTTCGTAATGGCAAAAGTTGATTGGGAAAAGGCGGAAAGATTGGCTGCCGATTATTTCTATCGTAACGGGGAATATGATTCATATGCCAAACAGATGAACGTGCTTATCTGGCAGTTTCCCATTATTCTCAGCTACTATAAATTTGCAATAGAAAAACTTGTCCTTGCTAAACAATATAATCTTGCTTATAATTTTGCTTTGAGGAAATTCCGAATTAAGCACGATTACTTCTCGGCAAAATGGCTCGGGATTATCAATCTGTGGCGGCACAAAATTAATGCTTCGATTTATTATCTGATTACAAGCAGCAAACTTAAACCGGACGATGCACAAGTTTACTACAATCTTGCGGGAGCTTACAGTGAAAAACATGATTATAAAAATGCTTTCCAAAATGCAAAAAAGGCTGTTAAATTAGCGCCTAATTATAAGCAGGCTGTTTTATTAAAGGAGCAGTTGGAAAAAGTATTGAAAAACATTAAACCAACAAAAATTAAGATTACACCAAAGGGTAAATAATTATGATAGATAAGATTATTCAAATTTCCAAAGAGGCGGGCGGCATTATCCGTGAGGGTTTCGGAACGCACTTTGAAATTGAGTACAAAGGAAGCGTTTCAAATCTTGTTACCGAGATTGATAAAAAATCCGAGAAATTAATTTTGGACTACATAGCCAAGGAGTTTCCAACGCATTCGGTATTATCCGAAGAAAGCGGAAAGCGCACGCGAGACTCAGAGTATGTTTGGATTGTGGACCCGCTTGACGGCACAACAAATTTTGCACATGGATTACCGATTTTTTCCGTTTCGATTGCATTACAAAAAAACGGTGAAACTTGCTGCGGAGCCGTTTACGACGTTATGCGCGATGTAATTTACACATCGGAGATTAACGCGGGTGCATTCATGAATGAAAAGCGAATCAGAGTAAATTCAACGGATAAATTTGAGGAATCGCTGCTTGTTACAGGTTTCCCTTATGATATTCAAAATAATCCTTTTAATGCAGTCGAAAAATTCGAAGCGTTTCTACTTCGAGCGCGCGCCGTTAGACGATTAGGCTCGGCGGCATTGGATTTTTGTTTTGTAGCAAGCGGAGTTTTTTCCGGATTTTGGGAAGTGAAACTTAGTCCTTGGGATTTTGCAGCCGGAGATTTAATCGTTCGTGAAGCGGGCGGAATTGTAACGGATTTGGATGGAAAGAATTTGTCGATAAACTCTTCTCAGATTTTGGCGACTAACGGAATACTTCATCAAAAGATGCTTGATGTTTTAAGAGAAACTTAATCGTTTTCTCAACTCTTGTATCAACACTTTGAACCTTGTTACGGCAAGAAGTAGAACTATATTTTTGCTTTTGGAAACAAATTTTACTGACGTGTTGTCTTTACAAGCCTCAACAAGCATTTGTCCGTTGCAATCGGGGTAAATCGAAATAATTATATTTTTCATCTTGATTCCCATTATTTGTTACACTTAACTATCGGCTAATTCTTGGAAATGTTTAATGTTTTTATGCTAAAAGTGAGTCTTTCTTCCTTGCCGATAGCTCCGCCTTTATGTATTTTTGCTCTTCAATTTTAAAAGAAAGATATGGATAAGAATATTAATATTACAAAGTTAGAGAATGGCGTTACCGTTGTGAGTGAAAGGCTTGCAGAACTTGACTCATATACGCTGGGATTTTGGTTCAATACCGGCTCAAGAGACGAAACCGAAACAACAAACGGAATTTCCCATTTTATAGAGCACAACTTGTTCAAAGGAACAAAGCGGAGATCTGCAAAAAAAATCTCTGATGAGATTGAAAAAACAGGCGGCTACCTAAACGCATTTACTACAAAAGAACACACCTGTTATTATGGCAGAGGAATTACAGGCTCCGAGAATAAAATGTTTTCGGTTTTGTCGGACATGATTCAGAATCCTGTTTTTAGTGCGGATGAACTGAAAAAAGAGAGCGGCGTAATTCTTGATGAACTTTATGATATTCTCGATACGCCTGAAGAGTTTATTTTTGACGAGTTTGAAAAGCTGCTTTTCGGAAAAAACTCACTTGCTATGCCGATAATAGGAAGCGAAGAAAATATTAAAAAGTTTACTCACAGAACGGTGAAAAAATTTTTTGACGAAAATTATTTTGCCGAAAATCTCTTAATCGTAGCTTCGGGAAATATTGAGCATAAAGATTTGCTGAAGTATTCCGCGAAATATATTACAAGGGAATATGGCTTGCGTAATTCCGGGAAACGAAAAAAACCGAATCGGCAAAAAGCAAAATCGAAGTTCATTAAACACCCGATAAATCAATACTATGCAATAATAGGAACGTCGGGAGTGGGTTATACGCATAGAGATTATTACAAACTTCGTCTTCTTTCGGTAATACTCGGAGAAGGGAGCAGCTCTCGTCTGTTTCAAACACTCCGTGAAAAGAGCGGAATCGCGTACCAGATAAATACGTTCGTAAATTCATATTCCGACGTTTCCGCATTCGGAGTATATTTTTCCACCAATATAAAAAATCGGGAAAAAGCCCGTGAGCTGATTATCAGAGAATTTAAGAAGCTGATTACAAAAGGAATTTCAAAATCGGAATTAGCAAAAGCGAGAAAAATATTTATCGGGAACACAATTCTAAGTATAGAAAGCACATCGAACAGAATGAGCAGAATGGGAAACGCAATGCTCGCTTACGGTAGAGTTAAGCCGATTGAGGAATCTGTAAACGCGGTTGAGAAAATCACGGCTGATGAAATTATTTCTCTTGCCGAAAATCTATTGAGCGAGTCGCGGCTATTTGAAGTCGGAGTAGAGCCTGAATAGATAGAAATACCGATTATTTAGGTTAATTTGTCGGATTTTATTTTAGTAGCATTTTTTTTGAATTATTAATAAATTCTTTTATCAATTGAAAAGGGAAAGAATATTTGAGAATAATTTCTACTTTTTTTCTAATAATAATTTCTTCAATAATCACTTTTGCTCAAACGCCCGATATTTCTTGGAAAGTTTCAGTCCCCGAATTTATTGAGGAAAACCACCCGTTTACTTTCAGCGTTTTTGCGCTCTTCCAAGAATTACGTTCCGATTCAATTGTTGTATCTGTAAAAGATAATGAAATCGAACTCGGCGACTCGGTTAAAATATTGTTTTCTGCTTCAAATGTTTCACTCGGAATGGAAGCGAAAAGTGACGCAAGGTATTTCTCAATTACCGAAGATTTAATCCAAAAAATTGACGGCGACCCTTTTCAAATAATATTTAATGCCGAACATCCGGCTGAGAGTGAAATTAATTTCAGCGTTGATTTTTTTTACGGAGGAGAACTCGAATATTCGGTTAATTCCACGGAAGTCAACGATGACGGAAATTACCTTTCGCCTGCCGTCATTAGAGTTTACGATAATTTTAATTTAGGCAAATCTCTGCAAATAAAATCAAAAGGGAGTTTTACTATTCCGGTTGACATTGAATTCCCTGCGCAAGCGAAAATTTCTTTTTGGGTAAATAGCTCTCACTTCCCATCTTCGGCAGTTAATTTTTTCGGAGCAAGTTCCTACGATACACTTCTTTCAATCGGAAACGATAACCACAATTTCCCGATTCTTAAGCCGGACGACAACACGGACTATTTGGAAAATATTTATCTGGCGGATAGTTTGTGGAATTTTTATGAGGTGAGTTTTGACAACGGAGAAATAACATTATCTGTTAATGAAGAGAAAGTTGCCGAACAGAAGAGGTTTGTTTTTCCGAATGAAATAAAATCGATTACTTTTACTAATATTAGCGAAGTAGATATTTTTCTTTCCGGAATAAAATTCTCAGCAAAACGAGGTGTTTCACGGCTCGAAAATTCGGGTGATTCGTTATTAAAAGAAATTAATTTTGATAACTTTCAAATAGTCGATTCGCTAACTCGCAAAGGCTATTTAGTAGCAAACGGAAAATTAATTGAAAAGGATATTCCGCAGTTGGCTTTCCCGCCGAAAATCGACATAAGCATTTCATCGGCTTATTCCACAATTGAATGGTATAATGAAAAAGATTTAAAGATTGAAAAATATGTCTTGCAGAAGTCCGTTGATTATAATGATTTTAAAGATATTTACAGCGTGGAAAATCCTGTCCCCCAAGAGCATTACAGTTATCAAAGCTACAATGACGATGAGGATAAAGTCTCGTTCTTCCGCGTTAAGCAGATTGATGAGGGGGGAAACGTTTACTACTCATCTCAAGTTAAAGTGGGGCATACTAAAATTGAAGATTTTGAGCTTCAGCAAAATTATCCTAATCCGTTTAATCCGACAACTTCATTTTCCGTTAACGTTATTATCCCGGGTTATTATTTGGTCGGCATTTATGATTTGGTCGGGAAAGAAATTCAAATTCTGCATAACGGAACTCTCAATACAGGTGTTCACACTTTCTCGTTTAACGGTGAAGACCTTCCCTCCGGAATTTATTTATTAAAAGTTAAATCGAATAATATGTCCATCGTCAGGAAAATGATTCTTGCCAAATAAAAAAATCTTCTCTTTTTCAGTAATATTAATTCAATAAAATCTTTTATTTTTGGGAATGTTAATAAAATTGGTGTAGGTAAAATATGCGGTTAAAATTAAAAATTACTTTCGGATTTTTTATAATAGCTATTATGTTATTTATTGCAGGGGCATGGTCAATTATTCAGGTTAAAAGCACTCAGAGTTTTTTGGAGGAATTACTAAGTAACAATCTGCAGAAGAATCTTTTTTCGCTGCATATTTTCGAATCATTGAAAAAAAACTATGAAGCCGGCATTTTACTTTCAACCGGTAAAATAAATGAGGGGAAAGCTCTTCTGGAGAAATCGGATTCATTATTCAATGCAACTTTCAACAGTTTGAGTAAAGTCGAAAAAGATAAAGAGGGGAAAAAGATTATCGGGAATATTACCGCTTCATATTCTCATATGATTGAAATAAAAAAGATGTTCCCTGCGAACGCATCTGCTGAAGAGATTAATGTTTTTGTCGGTCGCCTTTACGCTTCGGTTAAAAATGTTGAAAAAAATATTAAAGCTTTACAACTTTTTTATGTAAATAAAATGGAGACATTGAAATCAAAAATCGGAGAAAGCGAAAGTAAATCGATTACCCCGGGATTAGTTGCGATGTCGGCTGCTATTTTGTTTGCGCTCCTCTTCAGCTTTTTTGTCAATCATTATGTTGTTACCCCGATCGTAACGATTCGAAAAAAAATTGATGATTTTACCGAGCGAGGTATTCCATACGAATATCAATTGGAATCGGAGGATGAAATCGCCGAACTTTCCGAAAGTATAAGAATTTTATCAACACGCGTTCTTCCTAAAGAGTAAGCTATGATTAGAATACAGGTAATTCTCAGATATATCGGAATGATATTCCTTTTCAATGCCACGTTTTTGCTAATTTCGGCTGGAATATCTTTTTTTAATCACGATGCGGGTTTATTTCCCCTAACTTTCAGTTTTTTGATTGTACTTCTGTTCGGTTTGTTTCCGCTTATATTTGTTCCTCGTCCCGATGAGATAACAAACAACGAAGGAATGTTAATTGTCGTGGGAAGTTGGCTGTTGTCATGTTTAATCGGAATGCTTCCCTATATACTTTACGGGGGAGAGTTTACCATTCCGGGCGCTTGGTTCGAAAGTGTTTCAGGATACACAACAACCGGTGCAACAATTCTTAATAATATTGAAGGACTTCCGCAGGGAATTCTTTTCTGGCGCGCTTCCACTCACTGGATGGGCGGTATCGGAATTATCGTTTTTGTTCTTGCCGTTCTTCCTTCAACAGGATTTGTCGGCGTTGTTCTTTCCCGCTCGGAAATGTCCGCTTCAACTTTGAAGCAATTCAAAGTCAGAACAGCCGAAGCCGTTCATATTATTCTTTATATTTATGTCGGCATAACTCTTCTTGAAACAATATTTTTGATGATTTTCGGTATGAATCTTTTCGATGCAATTACACACGCTTTTGCAACGGTTGCAACCGGCGGGTTTTCGGATAAAAATATGAGCGTGGCGGCATTTCACAGCGTCTCGATTGAAGTAACTATTATGGTTTTCATGATTCTTTCCGGAATTAATTTCGCGTTATTGTTTTCGGCGCTTATAGGAAGAATAACGGATGTTAAAACCTCGTCCGTGCTTAAATATTATCTCGGAGCTAACTTTGTCGCAATTATTCTGGCATCGTTAAATTTATATATGAACGGAACTTACCCGACTATTTGGGCATCGTTAAGATATTCCTCCTTTCAAATCTTATCAGTCGGGACTTCAACCGGATTTGCTTCGGCGGATTCTTCCGTCTGGCCTTGGTTTTCGCAGCTTATAATTATCTTTTTTACTCTTCAATGCGCGATGGCGGGGTCAACTTCCGGCGGAATTAAGACTGACAGAATTGTAATTTTCTTTAAAGCTTTGGTTCGCAGAGTCAAGCAAGTCCGCTATCCGAATGCGGTTTTCCCTCTTGTTGTCGATAACAAAACGTTGGATGAAAATTCCGTGTCGTTAGCGATTCTTTATATCGTAATTTATGTCTTTTTTGTTTTCGTCTCAACTTTGCTTCTTACGCTGATGGGCGTTGACGGACTTTCGGCATTCTCCGGCTCTGCGGCTGCAATGGGAAATGTCGGCCCGGGACTATCGACCGTCGGTTCTCTCGATAACTATTCGGCAATTCCCGCATTGGGAAAATATTTGCTCGGTTTTGTTATGCTTCTCGGGCGTCTCGAAATTTACGGTTTAGTTGTTTTCTTTTTCCCTTCAACATGGCGGTTAAGAAAATAAGCGATGGTCAAGAAGAATCTTTCAGCTGAGAATTATCCTCAAATCAGTACGAACAGAGTACTTCGTCCAACTTATACCGAGATTGATTTATCGGCTATTTCGGCAAATTTTAAAGCTATAAAAAAGAGAGCGGGAAGAAGTAAAGTTATGCCGATACTTAAGGCAAACGGTTACGGGCACGGCTTGGTGAAAGTTGCCGAATGTCTTGAAAATCTCGGCGCGGATTATCTCGGAGTTGCGGTTTTGGAGGAGGGAATTTTGCTGAGGGAATCCGGAATAAAAAGTCCGATTCTCGTGCTCGGCGGAATACTGGGAAATCAAATTCCTCTTTTTTTGAAGAATGATTTAACTTTAACGGCTTCTTCAATCGAGAAGTTGGAGCTTATTGAGAAAGCCGCCGCAAGTTTGAACATTAAAGCAAAGGTACATCTCAAGATTGATACCGGAATGGAGAGAATCGGAGTTCATTATTATAATGCGAACAGCTTTATCGAAAAAGCATTTACTTTTAAGAATATTCTTGTGGAGGGACTTTTCTCTCACTTTGCGGATTCGGCATCTTCCGATTTGTCATATTCCCGATTGCAGCTTCAAAGATTTAACGAAGCTGTAGATTTTGCCGAGAAATCCGGGTTTGAAATTCCTCTGAAACACATTTCAAATTCAGGAGGAATATTACAGTTACCCGAAGCGGATTTTGATTTGGTGCGTCCGGGAATCCTTCTTTTCGGCGTTTATCCTTCCGATGAAGTTAAACAAACAATTTCTGTAGTTCCCGCGCTTACTTGGAAATCGAGAGTGGTTTATTTTAAGGTGATAAAAGCGAATCATCCGGTTGGTTACGGAATGCAATGGAAAAGCAGCAAGCAAATAAGGGCGGTTACAGTTCCCGTCGGATACGGCGACGGCTATTTCAGAAGTATGACGGAAAGAGCGGAAGTTTTGATTAACGGAAAACGTTATCCGGTAATCGGGAGAATCTCGATGGACCAGATTGTTGTCAATATCGGAGATGATTCCGCTTACAATAATGATGAAGTTGTTCTTATCGGCAAACAGGGTAAAGAGGAAATTACGGTCTCGGATTTGTCGAAATGGGCGGGCACGGTTCCGTATGAAATTCTTACGAACATTAACACACGTGTGCCGCGTGTTTATTCGTAAAAGTCTATTTTTATTTGCCGATTTCATCTCTCAGAAGTGTGTGGTTCGGGTCAAAAGTAACGGAGTCGCATTCAATTTTTTTAATTGTAATTGTCGTATCCGCCGAAAGGATACGGAAATTTTTCTTCAGAATTAAATCCTTCTTGTCATAAAAATGAACCGGTAGTAAGAAAGAATATTTTTTGTCCGATGTTTGTTGTACTCTAATATTTATTTTCGAGAGATTTTTATCAATAGAATAATTGCAGTTTAGCTCAATAAAACCGGATTCTCCCCAAATCCATTGGCTGAAAAATCGGTCTAAATTTTTATCCGAAGTGGTTTCAAAAACCTCTTTTAATTTAACTGCATTTCCTGTTTTGTATTTGTAAAGCAAAATATATTTTTTTAATGATTTGTAAAAGAGGGAATCACCGAGTTCGTAATTGAGCATACGGAAAACCCACGCGCTTTTATCGTAAACAATATCAGCAAAAAGTCCTTTCTCTCTGCCTCTAATTTTCCCTTTCTCTAAGGCATTGCGTAACATCGATTGCATTGTCGAGTTGAATGCTTTTTCTCCGGATGCATTTTTCCAATAGAGCGCCTCACTGTAGTTTGCCATTCCTTCGTTAATCCAAACGTCATCCCAATTATCAATTCCTGCGGAGTTTCCCCACCACTCGTGCGCAGTTTCGTGAACGAAAAGTTCGGTGAACATATCGGGCGAACGAAAATAATTTTCGCCGATTCCGATTGCGGTTTGATTCTCGATTCCTCCGTAATTCCACGGTATTTCAACAATTGCAAATTTATCTTTGATAAAGGGAAATTCCCCGAAATATTTGCCCAATCTATTAATCGCATCTTTAACAATGGGAATGGATTTTTCAGCAAGTTGAGCATCCGACGGGTACGAGTAAACCGATATTTGTAAAGCGTTATTTCCGGAGTTAATTATTCGGGAAGTTTCAGAATATTTCCCGACATACAAAGCGGTAAGATACGATGCAATCGGATACGAGGTTTCCCACACTACTCTCCTTTTTCCCTCGGTAAATGAGTCATGAATTTTCTTGCCGTTTGATATTATATTATAACCGGAATCGACGGAAGCCGAAATGGAAAAGAAAAATTTGTCCTTAGGAGTATCATTGCATACAAACCAGCCGGGAGCGGAAATCGGTTCGTTAATCGAAAATAAATATTTTGCGGAATCTTTAGAATAGAAGAAGAGACCTTTTTTAGGTTTGCCTTCATAATTTATAGAAAGCTGTTCTTTCTTATTGGCGGATAAAAGTGTATCGAGCCGAAGGAGATTACCTATTTGTGTGAACTTGATCTTTTTCATTCCGAGCTGAATATTTTTAACTTTCATGTTTCGGCTGAAATTAAAAACCGGTTTGCAATTTCTTTTAATGGAAAACGTAATGTTTTCTTTTCCTGTAATCTGCTCGTTCGGCATGTCAACGGATAACTCGAGAGAGATTTTTTTTGTATCGATTAAGTTTTGATTTTTTCCGTTATGAGATGAGATTTCCTCTTTTGTAACAAGAAAGTTATTAAGTGTTGTTACATTTTGAGAGTCAAAATAAAGGAAGAGTTCCCCTATTTCCGAACTGAAAAAAATCAGAGGAATTACTATTAAAACCAAGATTAAAAAAAGCAGTAATTTTTTTTTCTTCAAAGCAGATTCCGACAAATAAAAAATTGTAGTTGAAATGTAAATTCAATATTTTTAATAAACAAAATTTTGAGGTTAATATGGCCTTTAAAGGTTCTTCTTTAATACGTAAAACCGTTACAATGATCCTTGCCGGCGGACAAGGTGAAAGACTTAGCCCGCTTACCAACTTTCGCACAAAACCGTCCGTACCTTTCGGAGGGAAATATAGGATTATTGATTTTGCCCTTTCCAATTGTTTGAACTCCGGCTTGCGAAAAATTTATGTTTTAACTCAGTACAAATCGGATTCGTTGAACGAGCATCTTCACGAAGCGTGGCATATTTTTAATCATGAGTTGGGCGAGTATATTTATTCAATTCCTCCCCAGCAGAAAATCGGAAACAATTGGTACACGGGAACGGCAAATGCGATTCTGCAAAACATGAATTTAATTTCACCGAAAAAGGCTAAGAATGTTCTGATTCTTTCCGGCGACCATATTTATAAAATGGATTATTTGAAAATGGTGGAATATCATGTTGAAAAAAAGGCGGATCTTTCTATTGCTTCGTTATATGTACCTATTGACCAAGCCGATAGATTCGGCGTCTTAAATATAGATAGTGATTATCGAGTTGTAAATTTTGTTGAAAAACCAAAAAATCCTCCCGAGTCTCCCGATCGCCCGGGTTACTCGTTTATTAATATGGGAATCTACATTTTCGACACAACGGTTCTTAAAGAAGTATTTGAAAAGATGGCGGAAAAGGATTTACCTTATGATGACTTCGGGAAACATGTTATTCCATTTATGATTAAGGAGGGATACAATGTTCGCTCTTATCGGTTTATAGATGAGAATCAAAAGGAGGAACCTTATTGGGTTGACGTTGGAACAATTGACAGCTACTATGCAGCAAGTATGGATTTAATCAGTGTTGCGCCGTTTTTTAATCTTTACGATAAACATTGGCCTATCCGTGCAAAGCGGGTTATGTTTCCTCCGGCTAAAACAATTTCGCACGAAGGTGAGAGAATCGGACGAGCGTTGAATTCGTTAATTACGGATGGAACAATAATTTCGGGCGGATTGGTGGAGCGTTCTATTATCGGACCAAACGTGAGGATTAACTCATATTCTTATATCACGGATTCAATTATTTTCGATAATTGTAATATCGGCAGACATTCCAGAATTCGCAGGGCGATTATTGACAAAAATGTTGTCATCCCGCCTGGAACGGAAATCGGGTTTGACCCTGAAAAAGATGCTGAAAAATTTAAAGTAACTGAAACCGGTATTGTGGTTATTCCGAAAAACTATGTTTTTGAGTAGAAATAATTAATTGAATGATTATCCTTGAAAAAAAGGTTCAATGTGTGTTAG
>CAYLYR010000029.1:0-16681 GCA_964387835.1 uncultured Melioribacter sp. | reverse complement strand
CATTACCTATTAAGGAAAATATCAATAATGCAATTAACCAAACATTGCCCCGTACAATCATTACTTCGTTAACAACTTGGTTTGTTACAGCCGTGTTGCTGATTTTCGGCGGTGAAGTTCTGAGAGGATTTGCGTTTACGCTTTTCATCGGTGTGATGGTTGGTACCTACTCCTCAATATTTGTAGCAAGCGCTTTGGTTTACGAATATGCTAAAAAGAAAGGGGAAATAATTAAGTTCTGATTTTTCGTTAGAATAAATTAAAAGCCGACAATTGCTTGTCGGCTTTTTTAATAAATCAATTATTTACTTTTCCAATATTCCGCTCTTACAGAAATATTTTACGCTGTCTCTTATTTGGTTCAAGGAGCGTTTTGTAGGATTAGTTGTCCATTCACGGAGCAGTTCTCTTAATCCGCCTAAAACAAAACGGCGAAATATTTTAACATTTAAACTTTTGAACTCTGAGCTTCTAATCCCCGATTTGATTATTTTCTCTCCTTCCTTAATAAAAAGCTCGTAGTAGTTTGTAAAATTTTTCGGACGTTCTTTGATTAATCTGTTTTGCTCATTAACAAAAACAACAGCTTTCTCGGGATTCTTTTCAAAAGCATCAAAAACCGAATCCAACAAATATTCAAATTTTTCAGTTGGGGAATATGATTTCTCGGATGAGATTTTTTTTACATCAAAGTAAATCGGTTCCCAAATTTGCTCGAAAATTCTGAGCAAAATGTCATCTTTGTTTTTGTAGTAAACGTAAACGCTTCCTACGGCTACGCCTGCTTTTTCGGCAATATCAACAATTTTGGATTTATAAAAACCGTTTTCCGCAAAGGTTTTTATTGCAGCTTCAATAATAGATTTTTCTTTGTTTCCTTCTTTGTGACGCATTATAAGTACCTTTTATGAATTAATATTCAAAAATAATATTTTGATAAGAAGTAAGCAATTTTTATGAAAACTTTTTTGAGTTTTGTTAATGATTAATTCATTTTATAATTTGTATTTGGAAAAAATATAATAAAAGGAATATTTGGTTTGGATAACAACGTGGACGAAGCGTACGATTTTATTATTATCGGAAGCGGTTTCGGCGGTTCGGTTTCGGCATTGAGACTTTCGGAAAAGGGTTACAAAGTTCTTGTTATCGAGAAAGGGAAAAGGTACGAGGCAAAAGATTTCCCGAAACGGAACTGGAATCTGAAGAAATGGATGTGGATTCCCGCAGCAAGATTTTTCGGCTTTTTCAAACTAACCTTTTTTCGTCATGTAGCAATTCTCTCCGGCGTTGGAGTAGGCGGAGGTTCATTGGTTTATGCCAATACTTTGCCCGTTCCGAAGAAGAAATTTTTTACTGCGGAATCGTGGGCGCATCTCGCCGATTGGGAAAAGGAATTGCCGCCTCACTACGAAACGGCTAAGCGAATGCTCGGAGTTGCAGGAAATCCGAGAATGGAAAACGGCGACATTGCCTTGCAGAAGTTATCCGAAGAGATCGGTAAACAGGATAATTTCCGTTTAACAGATGTGGCGGTTTATTTCGGGAAACCCAACGAAGTTACTCCCGACCCATTTTTTAACGGTGAAGGTCCCGATAGAGAAGGATGTCGATTTTGCGGCGCTTGTATGATTGGATGCAGATATAATGCAAAGAACACGCTGGATAAAAACTATCTTTACATGGCGGAAAAAAAGGGTGTAAATGTTCTTGCCGAAAAAGAAGTCTATGATATTGTTTCGCTCGGAGAAGATGGAGCAGGCGGTTACAGAGTAAAGTGGAGAAGTTCCACAAAGTTTATTAAAAGCAAGGGAGAGTTCAAAACCAAGGGAGTTGTTTTTTCCGGCGGCGTTCTCGGAACCGTTCCTTTGCTGCTTAAACTAAAACATGGTTCACTTCCTAACTTATCAGACAAATTAGGTGAAGGAGTAAGGACAAATTCCGAATCTCTTCTCGGAGTGAGTGTGCCGGAAAAAGATGCGACCTTTTCCGACGGGATTGCAATTACGTCCATACTTCATCTTGACGAAGAAAGCAGCGTTGAGCCTGTACGCTATCCTTCAGGGTCGGGCTTTTGGCGTTTGATGATGTTTCCGATGCTCGACGGGAAAAATTGGGCGGTTCGCCTCGCTAAAGTTTTTGCCGAGCTGATTCAGCGCCCGTTAAAATGGGCTAAACTTTATTTCATCCCCGATTGGGCAAAGCACACGCAAATATTACTTTTTATGCAGACTATCGATTCAACTCTCCGATTTGAAAAGGGCATCTTCAGGATGAAAACCAAAGTGAGCAAAGGAAAAGCGCCTACTGCGTTTATTCCCGAAGCGCAAAAAACAGCACGAAGATTTGCCGAGATTGTCGGTGGAACTCCGCAGGCGCTTCTTTCCGAAACACTCTTCGGAATTCCGACAACTGCGCATATTCTCGGAGGAGCTACTATGGGAAAAGATAAGAGCGAAGGCGTAATCGATAAGAATAACAGAGTGTTCGGCTACCGGAATATGTTTGTCTGCGACGGCTCAATGATTTCAGCTAATCCCGGCGTTAATCCGTCGTTAACCATTACGGCTATTACCGAACGCGCAATGAGTAAAATTCCGAATAAAAATAATCAATAGGAACAAATATGAAAAAAATTTATCACATTGTTATTTTGCTTTTATTAAACAGCTTGATTTTATTGGGGCAGAATTATCCAGCTTACGTAAATAATGTTCTAAATAAAGCGGGAAAAAATCGGGCGGAACTGGAGAAAGTTCTCACTCATTACTCGGCTTCGCCCAAAGACTCGTTAAAGTTAAAAGCCGCATATTTTTTAATCGGGAATATGGGAGAGCAGTATTACGCTCATTTTATTATAGCCGATTCGTTAAAGCACAATATGCACTTCAATGTGCTTGATTATCCCGACTATACTGAAATGGTGAAAGCGTGGGATTCGCTTGAAACAATTTACGGACCTATTGAAAACATTAGGGATAACACGGTTTACGATTACAATGTAATAACCGCCGACTATTTGATTACGAATATTGATTTGGCTTTTTCCGCTTGGAGAAATTTCGCTTGGGCGCATCATGTTAACTTTAAACAATTTTGTGAATACATTCTTCCGTACAGAGGTTCAAACGAGCCGCTAACCGACTGGCGTTCCTATTTTTATAAAAAGTATGCTTATGTTGCCGACTCGGTAAAGGATAAATCAAGTCCGGTTGAGGCTACAATTATTATCAATAACGATTTGCGCAAATGGTTTAAGTTCGATTCTCGTTTCTATCGTCAATCTACGGATCAAGGTTTAACTGAAATGCTGCGGAATAAAATGGGCAGATGCGAGGATATGACTAATCTTGCGATTTATGCGATGCGGGCGATGGGAATTCCCGTTACGAGCGATTTTACTCCCTACTGGGCTAAGACGGGAAACAATCACGCGTGGAATGCCGTAATTTCCAAAACCGGAAAACCTGTTATTTTTATGGGCGGGCTTACCAATCCGGGCGAATACAAACTTAATCAGGCAAAGGCGAAAGTTTACAGGAAAATGTTTGCCAAGCAGCCGACTTCCCTTGCCGCGCAAATTCCGGAATATGAAAAAGCGCCTCCTTATATCAACAGAAATAATATAATAGACGTTACTTCGGAATACGGGAAAACAGCCGACGTGAAGCTGCAATTACAAAAACCTCAGCCCGATTCAATATCTTACGCATACATTGCGGTTTTTAATACGGGCGAATGGAAAGCGATTAATTGGAGTAAAATCGGCAGTAACGATTCTGTTGATTATAAAGCGATGGGGCTTGATATTGCTTACTTGCCTGTCTATTATAAAAACAAAAAAATTATTCCCGCCGGAAGAGCTTTTATTTTATCTAAGAAAAAAGAAATTCTTCCTCTTATTCCCAATATACAAAAGCGTAGTAAAATTAAACTTGTTTCGACAACAAAAAAGATAACAAAAAATGCAACGGATAATATCGACAAAGCATTTTTTACCAAAGGGGAAAAATATACTTTATTCTATTGGGATTTCGGTTGGAAAAAATTAGGCGAAAGAATTGCAAATGGAAAAGCGCTGGAATTTAATGATGTCCCTTCCGGAGCGCTCTATTGGCTCGTTTCGGAAAATTCCCGAAAGGATGAACGTATTTTCACAATTGATAAAAACGGGAATCAAGTTTGGTGGTAATTTTTACCTAACACCGCGCCGAAAGTTTAAAATTCAACTTAATCGGTTTATTTTTTAATTGTGCGATAACATAATTACTACGGTTCTTGTTTCTCCGGGATTTACCGTGATGTTAACCGTTTTTGCCGCATAGCCTATTTTTTCAGCGGACACCGTAACCGAACCTACGGGAACGTTTCTTATTGTAAAGGCTCCGCCGTCATCCGTAATGTAGGAACCGGTTTCGGGAGTTGTTGTAATTATCACATCTTTTATTGGCGTTCCCGTTGAATCTATTACGCTTCCTTGAATTTCTCCTACTGTCGGAGTTAATGCAAAATCCGCCGTTGTTGAAATTCCCGCCGTAATGTTAACCGTTGCGCTCGTTTCGATATAATAATTTTTTGAGATTGAAACAGTGTAGCTGCCGGGAGTTAATCCGAAAAAGTGATAATTTCCCAAGCTGTCGGAAAAAATAATTGTGGAAGATGGGGAAGTTGAAATTTCCGCATTCACAATCGGCGTTCCTTTTACGGCATCGATAATATTGCCGGTAAGCTCTCCGGTTACGGGAGTAACGGTTGTATCCGATTTGGTTAAAAGAATATCTGCCGTTGATGTCATTCCCGCTAAAACGTTAAGCGTTACAAGCGCAGAATCGTAGCCCGATTTTTTTGCCACAAGAGAATAGCTGCCCGGAGTTAAATTCTGAAAGGAGAAAGCGCCGTTGCTTCCCGAAGTTAAAACTACTGTCGAAGGAATTGTGTATAAACTTACGTTGGGAATTGCATTGCCGTTTTGCGCATCGGAAACCGTCCCTGAAATAACGCCGTAATTTATGTCGGCGGTAGAATCTCTTTTCTGAAGAATAAAATTTGCAATAGTGTTTTTTCCGGCTATTACCGTAACAGAGACCGAGAGAGTGTCGTAGGAGCGTTTAGCAGCCGTTACTTTGTATTCACCGGGTTCAACGTTATCAATTTTGTATTCACCGGTGGAATCCGTTGTAACATAACCGGTAGCCGGAGAGGTGAAAACATTCACGTTTTCAAGAGCCGCATCCAAACCGTATTCGGTAATTAAACCTGAAATGCTTCCGTGAGTTGGAGCTTCAACCGGTGTATCTTCGGTTTTGCTGCAGCCGAAAAAGATTATTGATAAAATCGCAAAAAATAGTATTCGGGTTTTCATAGTTATCTCATTTTTTCTTTTACTAATTATCGGTAAAATTCTAACATTTTAAATAGTAAGAATAAAATTTTCATGATTATTAACAGGTAGGATGAAGGAGAAAAGAACTGACAGCTGAATATTGATTTCTCCTGACGATTTGTGTCGTGCGTCTCTACAGCGGATTTTGTATATTTCTTAATTATTTTAGAAATATTACGGATATAATAATATATGGCTCAAACGCCCTTAATGACACAGTTTTTTCAGATTAAGAAGGAAAATCCCGACACAATTCTACTCTTTAGGGTTGGGGATTTTTTCGAGACATTTGATGAAGATGCAAAGATTGCTTCAAAAGTCTTAGGAATTGTTTTAACCAAGCGCGCCAACGGAAAAGCAAGTTCTGTTCCTCTCGCGGGGTTTCCACATCATGCGATTGATACTTATTTGCCCAAGTTCATCCGCGCCGGTTACAGAGTGGCGATTTGCGAGCAGGTGGAAAACCCGAAGTTTGCCAAAGGTTTGGTAAAACGTGAAGTCGTTGAGGTTGTTACGCCCGGAGTGGTTTTTTCCGATAAGCTGCTGGAATACAACAAAAATAACTACCTGATGTCGATTCACATAGAGGGTGAGATTGTTGGAATTTCTTTTTCCGATATTTCTACAGGTGAATTTTACGCTTATGAAGTGGAAGAGGAAAAACTTAAAGAGCAGTTTTCGCTGATTAATCCCGCTGAAATATTAATCTCGAAGAAGGATAAAGATTATCTCGAAGCAATGATAAAGCCTCTTTTCCCCGAAATTAGAATTTCCAAACTTGAAGATTGGTTTTTCGATTATGATTTTGCTGTCGATTTGATTAAAGAACATTTCGGAGTAAAAACATTAAAGGGGTTTGGAATCGAACATTTAACCGCCGGACTTTCCGCCGCTGGAGTTAATCTTAATTATCTTAAAGAAACTCAAAAGGCGAACTTGCCTCATCTTAACAAAATTGCGCTTTACAATCCGTCGGATTACATGTCGCTTGATTTTGCTACGAAACGTAATCTTGAGATAATGGGAACGATGCACGACGGTTCGCGAGAAGGCTCTTTGATTCAAGTTCTTGATAAAACAAAAACGGCAATGGGCGGAAGAATGCTGAAGAAGTGGGTTTCGGCTCCTTTAACGAGACTTGAGCCGATTTTAAAACGTCAGCAAAGCGTGGAAGATTTTGTTAATAATAAAACGCTGAGAGAAAATCTTCAGGACGAATTAAAGGAAATCGGCGACTTGGAACGACTAACTTCACGCATAAGCACCGGAAGAGCAAACCCGCGAGAGTTGGTTAATCTGAAATTATCTTTAAAGAAAGTCCCGATAATCAAGCAGCTTCTTGACCAAGCAAAATCCGATGAATCGAAAAGAATAAATGATTCGTTAAACGAGTTGGAATTGATTATTCGGAAAATTGAAATTGCAATTACGGATGAACCTCCCGTTAATATTAACGATGGCGGAATAATCAGGAAAGGTTATAATATTGAGCTTGACGAACTACGCGATATTTCAAAAAATGCAAAAACGTGGATAGCCAATCTGCAAAGGGACGAGCGCGAGCGAACTAATATTCCTTCACTGAAAGTAGGCTTCAACAAAGTTTTCGGTTATTATATTGAAATAAGTAATACGCACAAAGAGAAAGTCCCTGATGATTACATTCGGAAACAAACGCTTGTAAGCAGCGAGCGTTATATTACTCCGGCGCTTAAAGAGTATGAGGATAAAATATTAAATGCCGAGGAAAAAATCGGTGAATTGGAATTCCATTTGTTTAATGAACTTCGCAAGGAAGTCGCATTTTACGCAAAGGCAATTCAGGAAAATGCACATCTTATTGCTGAGCTTGACTGCTACCTTTCATTTGCCGAAACCGCTGAAGAGTACAATTACGTGAAGCCTAATTTGAGCGATAGCGATGAAATATTTATCCGCAGCGGAAGACATCCGGTTGTGGAAAGAATTTTACCCCCTACTGAAAATTTTGTCCCGAACGATTGCAGATTAAATAATACCGAAGAGCAAATAATAATTCTTACCGGTCCGAACATGGCGGGAAAATCGGTTTATCTGCGGCAAATCGGACTGCTGGTTTTATTGGCTCAGACCGGTTCTTTTGTTCCCGCCGAGGAAGCTGAGATTGGAATTGTCGATAGAATTTACACGCGCGTCGGCGCCAGCGATAATATATCCGCCGGCGAATCTACTTTCCTTGTCGAAATGCAGGAGGCTGCCAATATTCTTAATAACGCAACAAACCGCAGTTTGATTTTACTCGATGAAATCGGAAGAGGAACAAGCACATTCGACGGAATTTCAATAGCTTGGGCGCTTACGGAATACCTGCACGAAAATCCCAAGGTTGCGGCTAAAACTCTTTTTGCCACGCATTATCATGAGCTGAACGAGATGGCGGAAATTTTTCCTCGAATTAAAAATATGCGTGTTGAAGTTAAAGAGTACGGCGAAAAAGTTGTGTTCCTTCATAAAGTTTCGGAAGGAAGCGCCGACCACAGTTACGGAATCCAGGTTGCACAAATGGCTGGATTACCGATTTTTGTTACGAATCGCGCGAAAGAAATATTGAACAATCTTGAAGGGAAGGAGCTTACGCCATACGAAGTTAAGAAAAGTAAAATCGCCAAGTTCAAGCAGGACAAGGATCAACTGAATCTTTTTGAATTTCAAGACGATAAATTGAGGAAGGAAATTTCCGATATTCCGATTGATGCAATCACGCCGATTGAAGCGCTTAATAAATTAAACGAACTAAAGAAGAAGGTAAAAGATGATTAAGAATAATATAAAAATTTTACTATTCCTTTTTGCAGTTGTTTTGATTCTTGCCGGCTGCGGGAAGAAATATACCCCGGAACAAAAAGCATATATTGCTAAAATTGAAAAAGAGAGAGCGGAAAAAAACGAATGGTTTAAATCCTCGCCGCAATCTCCTTTTAATTACAAAGAAAAAATTCCATTTCATAAATTAAAATATTTTGATGTTGACCCGGCGTGGGTTTTTCAAAGCAAACTTTACGAATATCCGGTGAAAGATTCCTTGACTATCTACGGAACAAAAGGGGAAGGACGCCCGACAATAAAATTCGGATATGTAAAATTTAACCACAACGGAAAAGAATATAAACTAAATGTTTACAAAAGCCAAGGTAGAAACGGGAAATACTATTTCAGCATTTGGTTTACCGATAAGACTACGAATAAAGAATCGTATGGAGTTGGTCGATACATTGATTTTGAGAAAAATCCCGATCCTAATTATCTTTATACGATTGATTTTAATTTGGCGTACAATCCTTATTGCGCTTACAGTCCGGCATATTCGTGCGCAATTCCTTCCAAAGAAGATTATCTTAATCTATCCGTAAAAGCCGGAGAAAAAAAGTTTCATGATTAGCGGTGCGGGGAAGTTATCGAAAAGCTTGTTGATTGATACGGGATACGACGAAGCGCTGAAATTTGCAGCTTCGCACTATGAAAACTTCCCCGTGGTTTCATTCCTCATTCCGAAACATTTGCGAAAACATATTGCTATTGTTTATTGGTTTGCACGCACTGCCGATGATATTGCCGATGATGGGGTTCTCATGATTGCTGAAAAATATTTCAGATTAACCGATTTTCAGAAGAGTTTTGAGAAAGCGCTCTCGGGGACTGAAGAAAGTAGAGAGAATTCGAGGAATAAATTTTGGTTGGCGCTTGTTAATACGATTACCGAGTTTAAACTTTCCCGTGAGAACTTCTTTAAATTATTAAAAGCTTTTAATTCCGATATTGAGATGAAAGGCTTCGATACTTTCGAGGATGTTCTCGCTTACTGTTCGTTTTCGGCGAATCCCGTCGGAAGGATTATTCTTGAGCTGTTTGATATTCGGGATGAAAAGGCGGTAGAATATTCCGATAAAATCTGTACCGCTTTGCAGCTGACTAATTTTTATCAGGATATTTCTCGTGATATTTTGACGGGTAGAATTTACATTGATAGAGATGAGTTAAAAAAATACTCCGTAACGGAAGAACAAATATTAAACGGCACAGCGGATAATAATTTTAAAATGTTAATGCAGCTGCAAGTTGAGCGCACAAAAAAAATGTTTGCCGAAGGGAGAAATCTTCTCGGATTTTTAAGAGGCGGATTACGAAAAGAAATAGCGTGGACAATTCTCGGCGGCGAGGAGATTTTAAAGAAAATAGAATCAATTAATTATGACACGTTAAACAGGAGACCGGCGATTAATAAATTCGATTTGGTTCGGCTGATTATCAAATCTTTTAATATGTAGATTCTTTTTTACGTACTTTGCAGTATCGATTAAAAAGTTATTTGGAAACCTTTTAATTAAAAATCGGGTTATGAATGCAAAATCTATCTGAAAACAAAAAGAGCAGTTTTTTCTATGCATTCGCATTGCTTCCTAAAAAGAAAAGAGAAGCTATGAACGATTTTTATTCCTTTGCTCATCTTAGCGACGAAATAGCCGACAACTCCGAAAAATCAATAGAAGAAAAGAAGAAGGAATTTGAAGATTGGAAGGAACAATTCACTTTAGGGCTTTCCGGCAAATCACATCTTTTTCTGTTAAATAGAATCGGTGAAATGATAAGTGAGTTTAACCTTGATGTTCGGATTTTTCACGACCTCTTTGCCGGAATGGAAGATGATTTAAACGGGAAACAAATTAAGACTTTCGCCGACTTGGAAGATTATGCTTATAAAGTGGCATCTACAATCGGTTTGGTAATTATTGAAATACTCGGTTACAAAAATCCGAATGAAAAAAAATTTGCGGTAAACTTGGGGAAAGCTCTTCAGATAACAAACATTATGCGGGATGTTAAAAAGGATTACTTGAATTCTCGAATTTATTTGCCGGAAGAGATTTTGGAGCAATACGGATACTCGATTAAGGAATTGGCAGAGTTTAATTATAACGAGCCGTTTCTGCACGTAATGAAGTCCTTGGATGAAAAAGCGCACTCATTTTTTAATGAGGCATTTACCCATTTTGATAGTGATGATTACGGTACGCTTTATCCCGCAGTTGGAATGGGAAGAATATACTTTGAATTACTGAATAAGATAGAGAAAGGAAACTACAATATTTTCGCAAATGATTTTTCGGTAACAAAGTTGAAAAAACTCTCTATTATTTTTAGAGAAATAATTAAAGGAAAAATCGGACTATGAAGTGCGCTGTAATCGGAGGCGGAATTGCCGGACTTACGGCGGCGGTTTATTTGTCCGATACTGGGAATGAAGTTACTCTTTTTGAAAGTTCCGGAATTATCGGAGGTAGAATAAAACCTGTGAATTTTACCGGTTCCGATTTCCCAACACTCGATTACGGACAGCATGCGCTTGCAACCGCATATAAATATACTTTTCGCTTAATGAAGAAACTGGGAAGTTATTCCGAGTTGAAAATCCCGAACCGACTTGATATAACTTTTATTAAGGAGGGAGAACGTGCGAAATTTATTACCGGCTATCTTCCTTATCCTTTTGATTTACTTTTCGGAATAATGGGATTTAAATTCATTTCGGGAAAAGAGAGAAGGGCGTTAATAAAATTTCTGCTTTTCATAAAGAATTCCGATGAATCCTTTTACACTTCCACTGATTTGCTGACCTTTTTTCATAAACATAATCAGTCGGAAAATCTCGTGAAAACGTTTTGGGATAAAGTAATTCTATCGATATTCAACACTCCGACAAATGAAGTTGACCCCCAGCTTTTTGTTTCAACGATGAGAAAGCTCTTTTTTTACAAGAAGGATAATTTTATTGTTTTCCCTCCTAATAAATCGCTGCACGACCTTTTAATTTCACCTGCTTTGGAGTTTATCCAATCTCGCGGGGGAAAATTTTTAACATCGGAAAAAGTGGAAAGTTTATCTGTAGAAGGGAAAAAAGTAAGTAGAATTATTACTGCAGAAAAAGAATATTCGGAGTTCGATATTGTAATTCTCGCAGTCCCGCCCGACAAGGCAGCAAAATTATTGCCGAATTCGGAACTAAAAAGCGCTTTGGATAGTTTCACGTTCAGCCCGATTCTAACGGGATATGTTCGTGTACAAGAGCCTTTTTTGAAGGAAAAAATGATAACATTAATTGATTCTAAAATAGATTGGATTTTTAATTTCGGAAAATATTTTTCAGTAGTGATAAGCGCAAATAAGGAAATTGCCGATTTAGAACGGAATGAACAAAAAAATATCATTTTTTCCGAGTTAAATAAATTTTTTCCTGTTTTTTCAATTGATAATGTTTTAGATTTGAAAGTAATAAATGAAAAAAAAGCTACAATAATGTCCGATAATCTTATTAATAGATTGAGAGATAAAATTTACTCACCATTTACTAACCTCATTTTTGCAGGCGACTGGACAAATACCGACCTTCCCGCTACAATTGAAAGCGCTGTTTTAAGCGGGAAAAATGCGGCTTGGCGAGTGGAAAATTCTCTCAAGTTATGGACTTAACTACACTAATTAAAAGAATAAAAATATTGGAGGATTTATGTCAGACCTAAAAGAAAAACTTCGTGAAAAGATTGAAGGCTGGCGTCCCAGAACTGCCAGATTGGCTAAGGAATACGGCGACGTTAAAGTCGGAGATGTAACAATAGCACAAGTTGTCGGAGGCATGAGAGGCGTTAAAGGATTAGTTACTGATATTTCATATCTTGATCCTTACGAAGGTATTAGATTCAGAGGTTACACAATTCCCGAAACATTGGAAAAATTGCCTAAAGTACCCGGCGGCGAAATGCCTTACGACGAAGGATTTTTCTATTTATTATTAACAGGTGAAATTCCAACCGAAGAAGATGTTAAAGCTGTTGCCGAAGAGTTCAAAAACAGAAAAGATGTTCCCGAGTATGTATTTGACGTAATCAGGGCTATGCCGAAAGATTCTCATCCGATGGCAATGTTCGCTACGGCGGTTTTGGCGTTGGAAAAAGAATCCGTATTTGTTAAGGAATACAATGCCGGTTTAAATAAAATGGATTACTGGGATCCGACATATGAAGATGCTATGAATCTGCTGGCAAAATTGCCTCAAATCGCTGCATTTATTTATCGTTGGAAATACAAAGACGGCGATATTATTCCTTCCGATCCTCATCTCGATTTCGGCGGAAACTTTGCTCACATGATGGGCATCGACAAACCTTACGACGAAGTTGCAAGATTATATTTCTTACTCCACTCGGATCATGAAAGCGGAAACGTAAGCGCTCATACCGGTCACTTGATTGCAAGTGCGTTGTCGGATGTTTACTACGCAATTTCGGGAATGTTAGACGGTTTGGCAGGTCCTCTTCACGGATTGGCAAATCAGGAAGTATTGCGCTGGATTCAAGGCGTAAAAGAAAAAATGGGCGATAGAGTTCCTACCGAAGAAGAAATGAAGAAATTCGTTTGGGATACTTTGAACTCCGGTCAGGTTATCCCCGGTTACGGACATGCCGTATTAAGAAAAACCGACCCGCGTTACCAAGCACAGAGAGAGTTCTGCTTGAAGTATTTACCGGAAGATCCGTTGTTCAAATATGTTGACGTTCTTTACAAAGTTGTTCCTCCGATATTGAAAGAACACGGAAAAGCTAAAAATCCATGGCCGAATGTTGACGCACAATCAGGCGTTATTCAATGGTACTATGGCGTGAAGGAATATGATTTCTATACCGTACTCTTTGGAGTCGGTCGTGCATTCGGTATTCTTGCAAACGTTATTTGGGATCGTGCATTGGGTTATCCGATTGAACGTCCGAAATCATTAACTACCGATATGTTGGAAGAAATCGCAGGAATTAAAAAAGACTAATTTTATTTCCCTCATATAGTAAAAGCCGACAAGTGATTGTCGGCTTTTTTATTTGTTACGTTTAACTCAAAATGTGAAGAAAAAATCATAATTTGCAAAAATGAATTTGAACTAATTGACGCTGTTTCCGGTAACACAGGTTATTTAATCTCAATTGCTCTGTGCGTTCCGGAACTGTCGAAGTACATATATTTATCAAAAAGTTTTACTTCGGCGTCTCGTTCGTAATTGAAAGGAGGCGGAATGTCTTCCACTTTTATTAAATCCGTTACTACGCCTGAATTACAATCATCGGAAACCAATCTCGGATTTCCATATTCATAAATTGATTCCTTGCAAAAATCTACATAAGCTACGGAGCCGTCATCAGGCATTTGGAAGTTATCACCGGTAAGATTAAAATCATCTTTTCGGTCGTAAACTTTTTTCATAAATAATGCCCAAACGGGAAGGGCGCATTTTGCGCCGGTACCTTTCATATCTTTAAATGTAATTCTTTGGTCATCAAAACCTGTCCACACTCCGCAAACCAAATCGCTTGTAAAACCGATAAACCAAGCGTCTGCAAAATTTTGTGTAGTGCCTGTTTTACCGGCAGCGGGAATTGTAAATCCGTATTTACTTCTTACGTGGTAACCTGTTCCCGCATTAATTACGGATTGGAGCATATTTGTAATAATATAATCCGTTCCGATTGAAATTGCTTCTCGTGATTTAGGAATAAAATTAGCGATTAAAATTCCGTCCTTATCTTCAACTTGTTTTATGGAAGAGGGTTCAATGTAAATTCCCTTATTAGCTAATGTGGAAAAGACCGAGACCATTTCCAAAGGCGTAACTTGTGTCGCTCCAAGCGTAATGGCGGGGTATAAATCGAGTTTACTTTTTATTCCCAATCTTCTTGCAAGTTTCCCGATTTGCCAAAGTTCAACGTGTCCTTCTATTACAAGCCGCGCAGCAATTATATTTTTCGATTTTCTTAATCCGTCGCGTAATGTCATGAACCCACCGGTATCTTTGCTGTAGTTCTGCGGACTCCAACCGTTGTAGTCGAAGCGTTGATTCAATATCGGGTAAGCCGGATAAAGTCCGTTTTCAATGGCAGCGGTGTAAATTATCGGTTTAAAGCATGAACCCGGCTGTCTGTAAATCTGAGTTACGTGATTTAGTCCGTAATAGTCGTGTTTATCGCGTCCGCCGATAAGAGCTTTTATTTCTCCGTTTTTAGGATTGAGAACAACAACCCCAACCTGGACTTTTGTTTTTGCGCTCATAATTGAATCGATAAAAGGGATGTTATTTTTCAGCTTGTGATAAACTCTTATTTTTTCCTCGGCAGTTGCAGCGTTTTTATAATTTGATGAACCTTTAATATTCTCATCTAATATTTGGTCATAAAGGTCCTGATGTTCTTTCCAATTCCAGCTTTTATCAAATGTTTTTTGAAGCTCCGGTAAATACTCGTCAACCGCTTCTTGGGCAAGCTGCTGCATACGGGAATCGAGTGTGGTGTTAATTGTTAATCCGTCTTTATACAAATTAAAATCTCTTTTTTTAGATAGGGAGGACATTTGCTGACGAACAAATTCCAAAAATTTAGGCGCTAACTCACTCTTAAATCCTTTACGAATTTTCTCCATCGAAATACGAATGGGAAGTTTACTTAAACGCTGATATTCTCTTTCGGTAAGGTAACCTACCGCAACCATGTTCCTCATAATTAAGTTTCTTCTGAACATTGCGCGGTTGTAGTGTCGGACAGGATTGTAATAAGCAGGAGATTTTAATTGTGCAATAAGAAGCGCCGCTTCCGGAACCGTCAAATCTTTGGGTTTCTTATTGAAGTAAGTTTTTGCCGCCATTCCTATTCCGTAAGCGCCGTTGCCGAAATAAGATTCGTTAAAATACATTTGAAGGATTTCCGATTTTGTATAATTACGTTCGATTTGAACTGCGGTAATCCATTCTCGAATTTTTCTGATTCCGGTTTGAAAGAGCGTTTCTCGTTTTCCTTTAAATGAGTAAAGATTTTTGGCAAGCTGCTGAGTAATAGTGCTTCCTCCTTCGCGTCTTCCCAATGTAATATTTTTTATCATTGCTTTAACAAAACGCTCAAGATCAACTCCCCAATGCTCGTAAAATTTTCTATCTTCGGTGGAGATAAGGGCTTGAATTGCAACTTTAGGAATACTGTCGTAAGGAGTTTCAACTCTGTTCTGAACAAAAAAACTTCCGATTAGTTTTCCGTCTTGACTGAAAACATTGCTCGACAAATCCTGTTTCGGATTTTCAAGCTGTTCGAGGGAAGGTAAGTCCGAACTGACTAACTGCACAAACCATACAATTCCCGCAATAACAACAACGCCTAATCCGAGTGAAATACCAAGAAGAATTCCTTTGCTTCGCTTTTTGTTTTTTTTCTTTTTCTTACTCATTAAAATTTATTTTCCATTCCTTAATTTCTAATTTTTCTCCGTCGAAAACTCCGTAATAAGGTTTTTCCAACCAAGTACCGAGATTAACGTACTTCCCATTTTTATAATCCAACTCGGATTTTATATGTGTGTGACCGAAAACAACAAAATCAAATCCTTCGTCAATTTTACTTTTTGCGACATCGATTAATCTATCGCTTTCGTCTGAAAATTTATTTGAAGTATAATCTCTACTTCGTTTACTTGATTTACTCGCAATCTTAATTCCGCAATCGGGATGAATTAATGAATACAATTTTTGAAGAAATTTGTTCCGCATAAATTTTTTAAGGAACAAGTATCCGGTATCGTTTTTGTTCAATCCGTCGCCGTGAGCGATGTAAAACTTTTTACCGTAAAATTCACTTGATAAATCGTTCTCAATCATCTCGGCGGCAAATTCATTTTTAAAGAAATCTCTATGCATAAAATCATGATTTCCGATTATGTAAATTATTTTTACTCCGGCAATGTGTAAGTCGGATAGCGCTGTAAATAATCTGTAATAACCTTTCTGAATTACAAGTTTGTATTCAAACCAGTAATCAAACAGATCTCCTACAATTACAAGATGCGACGCATCTTGCCTTATTCCGGAAAGGAAAGAAACAAGAATATCTTCCTTCTCTTTTTCACGGAGTTTGTCGTGCAAGCCGAGATGTATATCGGAGATAAAATAGATTTTTTTCTTCAAAGTCAGTTCATTTTTTTTAACTAAGTAATTTAAGAAAAATATTGAAAATATTTTTTTCTAAATTGTCATAGGTAAGTAATGGTTAGATGATTTTTTGATTTGCTGAGCAAAATAATAAGGGGAGCAATGTTAAGAGACTTAAAGATAAAAGATAAAAGTAGAAAAGACAAAAATTGAAAAAAAATATTCCGTCATTGCGAGAAAAAAAACATTCCGTCATTGCGAGAAAAAAAACATTCCGTCATTGCGAAGTCCCGATAACAAATCGGGACTGAAGC
>CAYLYR010000028.1:0-16747 GCA_964387835.1 uncultured Melioribacter sp. | reverse complement strand
TCTTAGCTCAGTTGGTTAGAGTGTCTGCTTGACGTGCAGAAGGTCAGAGGTTCGACTCCTCTAGAACCCACGACTAAATCGGAGTTTACTCCGTTTTTTTTTAAATTAAAAAAATAAGATGAATAAGATAAAAATTACATTACCGGACGGTTCGGTCAAAGAGTTTGATGCGGGAATCACTCCATATGAGATTGCCCAATCAATTTCTTCACGGTTAGCTAAGGAAGCATTGGTTGCAAAAATAGACGGTGAAGTTAAAGACCTTAACACGCCTATTGATAAAGATTCCGAAGTTGCCATTCTTACGTTTAACGATGCCGAGGGACAACATGCTTATTGGCATTCCACTTCACACCTTATGGCGCACGCAATTCAAGCCCTTTTCCCTGAAGCAAAGTTCGGAGTGGGACCTGCAATTGACAACGGTTTTTATTACGATATAGATATTAACACACAGCTTACCGAAGAAGACTTACGCAGAATCGAAGAAAAGATGGTCGAACTTTCTAAAGAGGATAATCCTTTTTTGAGAACCGAACTCCCTAAAGCCGAAGCGGTTAAGTTTTTTGAGAAAAAAGGGGATAACTTCAAACTTGAAATTTTGAGCGAATTAGACGATGAGAATGAAGTAATCAGTATTTATGATGAAGGCGATTTTACCGATTTATGCACCGGTCCCCACATCCCTTCCACAGGAAAAATAAAATACATTAAATTATTAAACCTTTCCGGTTCCTATTGGAGAGGAGATGAAAAACGAGATCGCTTACAGAGAATCTACGGAATTTCCTTCCCTAAGAAAAAGATGCTCGAAGAGTATCTTGAAATGTTGGAAGAAGCCAAGAAAAGAGATCATCGTAAATTAGGTAAGCAGCTCGATTTATTCAGCATTCACGAAGAAGCCGGAGCCGGATTGATTTACTGGCATCCGAAAGGCGCGCGCATCAGAAATGAAGTGGAAACATTTTGGAAAGAGGCTCATTTCAAATCCGGTTACGAATTACTTTACACTCCGCACGTTGGGAAATCGTGGCTGTGGGAAACAAGCGGGCATCTGAAACATTTTAAGGAAAACATGTTTGCTCCTATGCAGATTGACGAGCAAGATTATTATGTAAAACCGATGAACTGCCCGTTCCATATTATGATTTACAAATCGAGTTTACGTTCATACAGAGATTTACCTTTGCGGTGGGCTGAACTCGGAACCGTTTACAGATATGAAAAAAGCGGTGTTCTTCACGGACTTTTACGGGTTCGCGGATTTACTCAGGATGACGCTCATATTTTCTGTACACATGAGCAGATTGAAGATGAAATAATCGAAGTAATTAAGTTTTCTCTTTTTATTTGGAAAGCCTTCGGTTTTGAAAAATTAAAATTTTACGTTTCCACTCGTCCTGAAAAAGCCGCCGGCAACGATGACTTGTGGGAAAAGGCAACGTATTCTTTGGAAAATGCTCTTCGCCATGAAAACCTTGATTATGAAATCGATGAAGGAGGTGGAGCCTTTTACGGTCCGAAGATCGATATTAAAGTTAAAGATGCTTTGAATCGCGAATGGCAGATGAGTACAATCCAATTTGATTTTAATCTTCCCGAACGTTTTGATATGACGTATGTTGGAGAAGACGGTAAAGAACACAGACCCTTTATGGTGCATCGTGCATTGCTCGGTTCTCTTGAAAGATTTATGGGCGTGATGATAGAACATTACGGCGGAGCTTTTCCGGTATGGCTTGCTCCGGTGCAGGCAGCCGTAATTCCCGTTTCACAAAACTTTTTAGATTATGCGCGTGAAGTGCGTGATAATTTACGTGAAAACGGTATCCGCGTTGAGTTGGATGAAAGAAACGAAAAAGTAGGATATAAAATTAGAGATTGGGAAACACAAAAAGTTCCTTATATGTTGATCGTAGGAGAAAAGGAAGTTACGGAATCCCAAGTTTCCGTTAGAAAGCATAAATCCGGAGATGTCGGAAAAATGGCAGCTTCAGAATTCATAGAAAAGATTTCTTCGGAAATTAAGAATAAAGTTCAATAATTAATAGGAGGAAGTATCGCAAAAGTTAGTTACCGTATCAACGAAGAGATTAAAGTTCCTAAAGTTCGTTTGATTAACGAAGAAGGAAAACAAGTCGGAATCGTTAATACTAATGAAGCTTTAAGACGCGCGGAAGAACATAATTTGGATTTGGTTGAGATTGCACCACAAGCGGTTCCGCCTGTCTGCAAGATTATTAATTACGGGAAATTTGTTTACGATCAACAGAAAAAAGACAAGTTACAGAAAAAGAATCAGCATGTAACCGTTCTTAAAGAGATTAGATTACATCCGAATACCGATACTCATGATTTTGAGTTTAAATTGCGTCATGCAATAGGATTTTTGGAGGATGGCAATAAAGTAAAAGTTTCCGTTTTCTTTAAAGGAAGAGAAATGGCTTATAAAGAACACGGACAGCATTTACTTGAACGTTTTATTGAAAGACTTGAAGAATATGCAAAATTGGAACAGAATATAAAATCCGAAGGAAGAACGATGCATGCCATTGTTTCTCCTAAAAAAACTAAAAAGAAACAAAAATAGGGTTATAGTTATGCCAAAGATGAAAAGCAATCGAGGTGCAGCAAAAACCTTTAAGGTTACGGGTACGGGAAAAATAAAGAGACACAAAGCTTACAAGTCTCATATCCTGAACAAGAAAACCAGAAAAAGGAAGAGAAACTTGAGAAAGGCTACTTTAGTTTCCGCTGCAGATTCGAAAAGAGTAAACATAATGATTCAAAAGTAGTGAGGAAAAAAAATGCCTAAAACAAACAATCGTGTAGCTTCGAGAGCTAAAAGAAAAAAGATATTAAAACAAGCCAAAGGATATTGGGGCTCTCGCAGTAAAGTCTATACTGTCGCCAAAGGCAGTGTTGAAAAAGGCTTACAACATGCTTACGCTCACAGAAAACTGAAAAAGAGAGAATTCAGAAGGTTGTGGATTGGAAGGATTAATGCAGCCGCAAGAGAAAACGGAACAACTTACTCGAAGTTAATTAACGCCATGCATAAAAAAGGCGTTAACGTTAACAGAAAAGTACTTGCTTCGCTTGCTGTTGAAAATCCGCAAGCTTTTGCTGAAATAGTAAAATTTGTAAGTAACTAATATTCTCCCTCCGAGAATAGCGTGTAATGCTCTATTCTCGTGAGGGTATTTTTTTTTAAACTTTGTATTGCAGCCATGTTAAATAAAATAGAAAAAATTAAAGCTCAACTTTTAGAAGATCTCAAAAATATTAATTCGCTTGAGCAAGCAGAGGAAATACGCCTAAAATATTTTAGCAGGAAAGGAGTTTTCTCCGGTCTTTTCGAGGAATTCAAACAGCTTCCGAAAGAAGAAAAACCGACGGTCGGACAATTCCTGAATCAGGTAAGAAGCGAGTTGACTAATGTTTTTAACGAAACACAGAAAGCGCTGAAATCGAATTCCAAAGATTTGGAAGGTTATATCGATTTATCTCTTCCGGCAAAAAAACAGAATATCGGAACCGTACATCTTCTTAATCAAACCTTGCGTGAGATTAAGGACATTTTTAAATCGCTCGGATTTTCGGTTTATGAAGGTCCCGAGTTGGAGTCCGACCATTTCAACTTCGAATCATTAAATTTCCCTCCCGATCATCCCGCCCGTGATATGCAGGATACTTTTTTTGTTAATCCGAATTTTCTTTTGCGGACACACACATCTCCTGTGCAGGCGAGATTAATGCAGAAAACCGAGCCTCCGATTCGTGCGATTATTCCCGGAAAAGTTTACAGAAACGAAGCTATAAGCGCAAAAAGCTATTGCTTGTTCCACCAAGTTGAAGGACTTTATGTTGATACCGATGTTACTTTTGCAGAGTTATTCGGGACGTTGGTTTCATTCGCAAAAACATTTTACGGCGATGATGTTAAGTACCGGTTCCGCCCGAGTTTTTTCCCCTTTACCGAGCCGAGTTCGGAGGTTGATATTTGGTGGGAACCGAAAGGAAAAGAAGGGCGTTGGCTTGAAATTTTAGGCTGCGGAATGGTTGATCCGAACGTACTCGAGTTTAACGGAATCGATTCCGAAAAATATACCGGTTATGCTTTCGGACTTGGAATTGAGAGGATGACAATGCTCAAGTATGGTATTGACGATATTCGAGTTTTCTTTGATAATGATAAAAGATTTTTAGAACAGTTTTAGCGGAGTTTGAATTGTTAGTTTCATTAAAATGGTTAAACGATTATATAGATCTCTCCGATGTTTCTGTTGAAGAGGTAAACGATAAACTTACTTCCAGCGGTTTGGAAGTGGAAGAAGTAATCGATTTAAGAAAAAAATATGAAAATATTGTCGTCGGTTACGTTGAGAAAAGTGAAAAACATCCGGACGCGGATAAATTATCCGTATGTAAAGTAAATGACGGACAGAATATTTATGATGTTGTTTGCGGTGCGCCTAATGTTGCCGCAGGACAGAAAGTAGCTTTTGCAAAAGTCGGGTCGGTAATTCCCGGAGGCGGATTTAAAATAAAAAAGGCTAAGATTAGAGGCGCCGTTTCGGAAGGAATGATTTGTGCCGGCGATGAACTTGAAATTAACGATGATCACACAGGCATTATGGTTCTTGACGAATCGCTTACGCCCGGCACCGAGATTGCAAAGGTCTTCGGATTGGATGACGTAATTTTCGATATTGCCATAACTCCGAATCGTCCCGATGCGTTAAGCCACATCGGAATAGCAAGAGATTTAGCCGCCCTTTTCGATAGAGAACTTAAAACTCCTCAATTTGAACTGAAAGAATCGGAGACCGAAGCCGTAGATGCCGCTTCCATCGAAATAGAAAACAGCGATGCCTGCCCGCGCTATTCAGCGAGAATAGTTAAAAACGTTAAGGTTAAAGAATCTCCCGAATGGCTGAAGGAAAAATTGAAAGCCGTTGGACTTCGTCCGATAAATAACATTGTAGATATTACAAATTTTGTTTTGTACGAAATCGGGCAGCCGCTTCACGCATTTGATTTGGATTATCTTGCCGGCAATAAAATTATTGTTAAAAATGCGAAAGATGGCGAGAAATTTGTTACTCTCGACTCAAAAGAAAGAGAATTAAACAGTAATAATTTAATGATTTGCGATGCTGAAAAGCCTGTTGCCGTTGCCGGTGTAATGGGCGGAGAAAATAGTGAAGTTACCGAGCAAACCAAAGATGTTCTTATTGAAAGCGCTTATTTCGATGCTTCATCAATTAGAAAAACAGCAAAACAACTCGGTCTTCAAACCGATGCTTCGTACCGTTTCGAGAGGGGAACAAATCCCGACATTACGATTTGGGCTGCCGAAAGAGCCGCATCGTTAATGGCTGAACTTGCCGACGGAGAAATTTTGAAAGGAACAATTGATGTTTATCCCAAGCCAATCCAACGAAAAGTAGTTAAACTACGATATGAAAGAATTAATAAAATTTTGGGATACGAGGTCGCTCCGGAAACCGTTAGGTTTATAATGAAAAAATTAGATTTCGTATTGGCGATAGAGGAAAAGGATTATATGATGGTGGAAGTTCCTCTTTTCCGTCCCGATATTGAAAGGGAAATAGATTTAATAGAGGAAGTTGCAAGAATTTACGGCTATGATAAAATACCTGAAGTAAGCAAAGTGAATGTAACTTTGCAGAGAAAAGTTGACCAAACCAAAGGAAAAGAAAAAGCGAGAGAAATTTTTGTAGCTCTCGGTTACAACGAAATAATTACAAATTCCCTGCTGAATGATAAATTAGCTGCAATGTTCGGCAAGCCGATTAAATTGATGAATCCTCAAAGCAGTGAAATGACGCATCCCCGCCCTTCGTTATTACCCGGAATGTTACAAACAATTTCACGCAATATAAAAGTAAAAGAGGAAAACTTAAAGCTTTACGAAATAGGACATATCTTTAATTTAAAGAATAATGAAATAAAATCTTTTGAAGACTTTGAGGAGAATGAATCATTACTTTTTGCGATTTCAGGATATAAGAGCGAAAAGGAATGGTTTACAAATCCGGTGAAATTCGATGTTTTTGATTTGAAAGGGGATTTGGAACTTTTCGCCGAAAAGATGTTTCCAGGGGGAAACATAAGATATGAATATAAAAACTCCGAGTTCGGATTTTATGATTACGGAATTGTTTTAAAAGTAAATAATATCGTTATCGGACAAGGGGGAAAGCTGAAAGATAATATTCTAAAAGAATTTGATATTAAGCAGGAAGTTTTTACATTTGAAACAAACTTATCCAATTTATTTGAAAGTAAAAAACGTTCTTTCAAACCGTTGCTGAAATATCCGAAAGTTTATCGCGATATGGCTTTTGTTATTGATAAAGACATTGACAGTTTGGAAATTGTTAATGCTATAAAGAAAGGAAGCGGTAAATTATTGAAAAAGATAAAGATATTTGATATTTTTGAAAATAAGTCGCTCGGTGAAAATAAAAAAAGCGTTGCCTTCAAACTTGAATATTATGATGAAGGAAGAACTTTGACCGAAGAAGAAGTGGATACGGATTTTTGGAAAGTTATAGAAAAAATTAAAAAACAATTTAGCGCTGAATTAAGAGGTAGTTAATTGGATTCCGCAGATAAGACATATAAGTTGTTCATAGAAGAATTTTCTTCGTTGGAGAAGAGCATATATGTACTATTGCAGAAAAATATCGACTACAAAGATGAGTTAACAAAGCTTAAGGAAGAGAACTTAAAACTGCAGAAAGAAAACGAAGTGCTGCGCGAGACATTATCGCAGTTTGAAGGGAAAAGAGTAAACGGCGCATCAACAAAAATTAAAGCGGAAGATAAAGAGAATTTGAAAAATCAAATCGATGAATTAATTTCAAAGATTGATTTTCATTTGAAATCTTGATGGATTAGAAGAAATGTCGGAAAAGAAGAAGCTTAAGATAAATATTTTTGGTAAAGATTATTCATTATTGGTTGATAATGAAGAAGTAGCTTCCGAATTGGCTGATTATGTAAATGAAATTATGACTGATACTAAGAACGAATTACCTGAGCAGTCCAATGAAACAATAGCGGTTCTCGCTGCTCTGAATATTGCTTATGATTTATTTTATGAAAGGAACAAGTATCGAGAGTTTACAATACAGGCTACCGATAAAGTTAAGAAAATGAAGCTGCTTTTATCCGAACAAGGCATTTCCTCTAAACCTTCAAATTAAATTTTCCGCGCTGTTAGTTCGTAAAATGAAGAACGAACAAACATAACATGGGTTTTTGACTTGCGGAGCGTATTACAGGCCTCATTCCGGTTTTCCGGAATCGTCCTTCGGGCGACAGTGGAAGTAAAAAACTTCGGGCAATTACCCACATTACCATGAAGAGGTTCTTCATAAGATGCTAACAGCGCGTTTTGATATTGTACGGAGGAAGTTATGGATTTGATATATTTAATAGTTTCAGTAGTAATTGCGGGAATAGCTTTTGCTCTCGGCTGGGTTCTGAACTCGAAAATAGGCGCAGGCGGAATTCAGCGTGCAAAAGAAGAAAGCGAAAGGATTCTTAAGGAAGCCGAAAGCGAAGCAAGGAATCTTAAGAAAGAAAAACTTCTCGAAGTAAAAGACGAGTGGTTAAAGAAAAAACAGGAATTCGATAACGAGGTAAACTCTCGCCGCCAGAAATTAAACAACTTTGAAAAACAGCTTGAGAAAAAAGAGACCGGTCTCGAAAGGAAAATGGAAATTATTTCCGAACGGGAAAAGGAGCTGGAAGAGCTTTCCGAACAGATTAAAATTAAACAGGAACAAGTTGCCCATAAAACCGAACGCTTGGACAACATACTAAAAGAACAAAATAAACGTTTGGAAAAAATTGCACAGCTTACGACTGACGAAGCTAAAAACATGCTTATCGAAAATCTTAAGGATGAAGCAAAAACCGAAGCTCAGCAGTTTATTAGGGATATTAGAGACCAAGCAAAAGCCGACGCTAAAAAAGAAGCTCAGAAGATTGTAATAAATGCAATTCAAAAAACTGCTGTGGATCATTCCGTAGAGACAACTGTTTCCGTTGTGCAGATTCAGAGCGATGAAATGAAAGGCAGAATAATCGGACGCGAAGGAAGAAATATTCGTGCGTTTGAAGCGGCTACCGGTATTGACGTAATTGTGGACGATACTCCTGAAGCCGTTATTTTATCGGGCTTTGATCAATACAGAAGAGAAATCGCAAGAATAGCGCTTGAAAGATTAATTTCCGACGGACGAATTCATCCTGCAAGAATAGAAGAGGTTGTTGATAAAGTAAAAGAAGAACTTGAAGACGAAATTTATAAAGAAGGTGAAAACACAATAATTCAATTGAGTCTGCACGGAGTTCATCCTGAGCTTGTACGCCATATTGGTAAGATGAAATATCGCTCGAGTTACGGACAAAATTTACTTCAGCACAGTATTGAAGTCGCCTACATCACCGGATTTATGGCGGCGGAATTAGGGCTTGACGTAAAGATGGCAAAGCGCGCAGGATTGCTTCATGATATTGGAAAAACACTTGACAAGAGCATTGAAGGACCTCATGCGCTTCTCGGTTATGAAATGACAAAGAAATACAAAGAACATCCGATTGTAGTGAACGCCGTGGGAAGTCATCATGATGATATTGAGATGACAAGTCCCTATGCGCCGCTGGTTCAAGCAGCCGATGCAATAAGCGGCGCGCGTCCGGGTGCAAGGCGTGAATCCTTGGAAAGCTATGTTAAGCGTTTGGAAAATCTCGAAAGCATTGCAAACTCGTTTGACGGCGTTGCCAAAACCTACGCAATCCAAGCCGGTCGTGAAATCCGAGTAGTTGTTGAACCGGATAAAATCGATGATGATTATTCGGATCAGCTTGCGTATGATATTGCGCAGAGAATTCAACAGGATCTTGAATATCCCGGACAGATTAAAGTTACCGTAATTAGGGAAGTAAGGAAAATAGCTTTTGCAAAATAGATGAATAGAAAAGTTAAGATAGGTTTAACCGGAGGAATCGGCAGCGGCAAATCGACCGTTGCCGATTTTTTGCATAAGAAAGGAATTACTGTTTTTGATGCCGACAAATTGGCTAAGGAACTAATGATTTCCGATGAACGTTTGCGACGAAAGCTGATTGAAAATTTCGGTGAGGAAGTCTATTCGGGGGGCGAGTTAAATCGTAAATATCTTGCTGAAAAAATTTTTAACGATGAGAAAAAAATTGAAAAAATTAACGCTATCGTTCATCCGGTTGTGAAGGAACATTTGTCGGATATGATGGCAGACGAGTTAAAGAAAAATGATATAGTCGCAGCTGAAGCTGCATTGATTTTTGAAGCGAATATGGAAAGTATGTTTGATTATGTTTGGACTGTTACGGCTGACGAGGAAATAAGAATTGAACGAACAATGAAAAGAAGTAATCTGACCAGAGATGAAGCGCTGAGGCGAATTGCAAACCAACTTCCTGAGAAAGAAAAAATAAGCAAAGCCGATTTTGTTTTTTATAATAATTATTCGATTGAAAAATTAGAAGAAAACGTTGCTTTTGTTCTAACTCTTATTCAAAAAATTTAGCCGTAATTTTTCATAGCTCTTACAAGTTAATTTTGTAATTTTAAGAATGTGTTTGTGATTTTATGGTTTTTGAGGTTGTTCTTAATCGGTAATTTTTGTCTTCTGTGCGTTGTTCAAAAAGTAATGTACTACTTAAAAATTACTTAACGCCGAATTTCATGGTTTTGATTTTATTGATGAACAATTGATGAATTATTTTGGAGATTACTCGTGAATATTATTAACAGAGCAATTGTAAATTTTGTAAAACTTTTACCTAAGTCAACGGTTTATTTTTTCGCTAAAAAATATGTTGCCGGAACTCAACTACAGGATGCAATGAATGTTGCCTTGGATTTAAATTCAAAAGGAATTCTGGCAACGATTGACGTTTTAGGCGAGGCGATTAAAAATTTGGATGAAGCCGCCGAAACTCAGCGCGCATGTATTGAAGTTTTGGATGCTATTGAAAAAAATAAGGTTAATTCAAATTTATCGATTAAACCGACTTCCCTCGGATTGGCGATAGACAAAAATGTTTGTTACAACTTGGTTGAGGGAATCGTGAAGAAGGCTGCACAGTACAATAATTTTGTTAGAATCGATATGGAAGATTCTCCATATACGGATTTAACAATTGAACTTTACACGAAACTACACGAAAAATATTCCAATGTTGGAATTGTAGTTCAGGCTTATCTGAAAAGAACTTTTTCCGATGTCGAAAATTTAAATTCCCTTGGGACTAACTACCGTCTTTGCAAGGGCATTTACGTAGAACCTGCTTCGATAGCTTATAAGTCGCGCGAGGAAATCAGGAAGAACTATATTAAGATTTTGGATAAGATGTTATCCGATGGGAATTATGTAGGAATCGCGACACACGATGATTTTCTGATTAACAAGGCGTATGGAATGCTTCGGGAAAAAAGCATTTCGCATGATAATTACGAGTTCCAAATGCTTTACGGAGTAAGAGAAGATTTGCGAAACAAGGTTGTGGCTGACGGGCATAAGATAAGGGTTTACGTTCCGTTCGGTGAAAAATGGTACGAGTATTCAATGCGTCGTTTTCAGGAAAATCCGGAATTAGCTTGGTATGTTGCAAAGAGTGTTTTTTCGTTTAAGTGATTTTTTTCTATTTAAAAATATTGTACTTGAAAAATAATTACAGCGCCGGAGAAGGGGAAGCAGCATGAATATTGTAGGAATTGAAAGCTCCTGTGATGAAACTTCCGTTGCAATAATTTCGGATGGAGAGCTGAAGTCGAATTTAATTGCTTCGCAGGATTTTCATACGAAGTACGGAGGCGTTGTCCCTGAACTTTCCAGCCGCGCACATCTGCAAATTGTTTCGCCCCTTTTTAAGCAAAGTCTTGAAGAAGCCGGTTTGTCGATTTCCGAGATTGATGTTGTCGCTGCAACTGCGGGACCTGGATTAATCGGCGCTTTGCTTGTAGGATTTTCATTTGCCAAAGGTTTGGCTTATTCTTTGAACATTCCTTTTATTCCCGTAAATCATATCGAGGGACACATTTTCTCGGGATTTTTAATGAATGATAAACCTCAATTTCCTTTTCTCGGAGTTGTAATTTCCGGCGGACATACGCTTTTGCTCTTGGTAAAAAGCGAGCTTGAAATCGTTAAACTCGGCTCTACGATTGATGATGCCGCCGGCGAAGCTTTTGATAAAGTAGCAAAAATGTTGGGACTCGGTTATCCCGGCGGTCCTAAAATTCAGGAATATTCTAATAATGCCGAGCCAAGTGAAATTCGTTTCCCTGTCGCAAGAACTAAAACGGAGTTTGATTTTTCATTCAGCGGATTAAAAACTTCCGTGCTTCGTTACGTGCAGCAGAATTTTCCCGAGAACAATATTCCGATAGCAGAGAAAAGAAAAATTGCAAAGGCATTTCAGGATGCGGTTGTAAAGGCTCTTACAAAGAGAGCGGAAAAAGCTTTGAAGAAATTTAACGTAAAATCGATTTCGGTTGTTGGAGGCGTTGCAGCCAATAGCGGCGTGAAGGAAGGCTTTGAAGCGCTTGCAAAGAAATATCGAAAATCGTTGGTAATTCCTTCCTTGGAATATTGCGGAGATAACGGCGCAATGATTGCACTACGCGGGAAACAGCTTTACGAAGCTGGATTAAAATTTGGTCTCGACGCAAACGCCTTTCCCGCATTGCCTAAGAATCATTTTCAAAAAGCGGATATTTAATGAACGGTTTTTTTAAGTCATTTGAATTTTACGCAGGAGTTGCTTTTTTCGTTTTCTTTATCTTTTTCGGCTATCTCTATCTTTATACACCGAATTATTTCAAGAGTTCTTCGGTTCGGGAATTCACGATTAAAGAAGGCGAGCCTCTTTCGACAGTGATTGATAGACTGTATAGTTACGGAATGATAAGAAATAGAAGCGGTATGAAAGTTGCCGCATATCTCACAGGCTCCGCCGATAAAATCAGGGCAGGAAGGTTTATGCTTCACTCCGGTTCCACATTCTTTGAAATTCTACATGAATTTACCAAAGGAGGTACGGGACGCCAAACGAAAGTTACAATTCCTGAAGGAATTTGGCAGACTAAACTCGCGGGATTATTACATACTGAATTGAATCTTGATTCATTAAAAATAATGCAGCTTTCGTCTGATAAAAAATTCATAAAATCGTTAGGGTTAAAGGTTAATAATCTGGAAGGCTATCTTCTTCCCGACACTTATTTCTTTGATGATGAGTGGGACGAAAAAGAAGTCCTTGGTAAATTAAAATATGAGAATGATAAAATTTTTACGAGTGAAAGAGTAAATAGGCAAATGAATTTATTGAAAATGAATAGACATGAAATTCTTACACTCGCTTCAATTATTGATGGTGAATCTAATAAAACATCCGAGTTCAAGTTAATATCTGCTGTTTATCATAACAGATTAAAGAAGGGGATGGCTTTGCAAGCCGATCCTACGATTCAGTATTTGCTTCGTAACAGAAGACGCCACAATAAAATTTATTACAAGGACTTAAAAATCAATTCTCATTATAACACATACAAGTATGTCGGCTTACCTCCGGGTCCGATTAATAACCCGGGACGCGATGCGATATATGCCGCTCTTTTCCCGGCTCAAGTCAATTATTTATATTTTGTAGCTGACGGGAAAGGAGGACATGTTTTTGCCGCACGATATTCCGAGCAAATTAGAAACGTTAAAAAGTATAGGATATGGCGTTCCAAGAACTCAAGAAGAAAGAGAAGATGATTAAAGTATATTTAAGGATTATATTTGAATCAATATTCAATAAAAAGAAGAGAAAATTTTTTCTTCTTCTATTCTCACTCTCTTTTATTCTGATTTATAACGGTTGCGCCAAGCAAGTTCCTCCTTCCGGCGGTCCTGTTGATAAAACTCCCCCGACGGTTATAGCTTCAATCCCTTTCGACGGAACGACTAATTTCACAGGTGATGAAATATCGGTTACCTTCTCCGAATACATTGATAAAAATACTTTCCGAAATGCCTTTTTTATTTCTCCGGTTGTGAAAAACGTAAAGTATGATTGGAGCGGAAGAACCGTAACAATTTTGCTTTTGGATTCACTGAAAAAAAATACAACGTACAGTATAATTATCGGAACTGACATAAAGGATTTGAACAATAAAAACAGAATGGCGCTTCCGTACGCTTTTAGTTTTTCAACCGGAGATAAGATTGACAAAGGAAAAATTTCGGGGAGAGTTTTTGATAAAAACCCTCAAGGAACTGCTATTTTTATTTATCGCAATCCGTCCGATACGCTTACACCGGCGCGAGTTAAACCTGATTATATTTCTCAGACAGGGAAAAAAGGGGAATATCTCGTAACCGGCTTAGGAAACGGAAATTACCGCGCTTTTGCCGTGCGGGATAAAAATTCCGACTTTCTGTGGAATTCCGAAACGGAAGAAATCGGTATTCAGAATAAGCCGATTGTTCTTAAAGATACGCTTAACAATATTAGCGGGATAAACTTTAAACTAACTGTTTTAGATACTTCCAAACCGGCTCTTCTCGAAGCTACTATGACAGATAGAAACCACATCATGAGCGTTTTTTCAAAACGAATTGACAGCTCAAAAGTATCTTCTGATAAATTTACAATTTTTGATTCCACTGAAAACATTGCTTACCCGATTCTTTATTCTTATAATAAAAGCGGAAAAGGGAGAAAAATATTACTTGAGCTTAACGACTCATTAAAAGAGAACAGACTTTTTTTATTGACTGAAAATCTCTTTGATTACTACGGGAATAAATCTGAAAAGGAGCAAGTTGAATTTTATTACAATGCAAAACCCGATACGATAAAGCCGAGTGTCGAGAAGATAGTATTGCCTTATAAAAAGAGGATTGCATTTTCTCATCCGAATTTTGTTGTGCGTTTTTCCGAAGGTATTTGTTCGAACAATTTGTCCTCCGATATTAATTTTACTGATGGCAAGGGGCGTAAAGTCCCAATATCCGTTAAAAAGATTAATGATGCGGAATTTCTCATTTCCGCAAAAAGAAGTCTTCATCCGAATGAAAAAGCCGAGCTGAAAATTTTAATGAACGGAATTTGTGATGCTGCCGGGAATAAAGGGGATTCTACATTTCGAAAAAAAATCACCGCTATAAATGATTTGGATTTTGTCTCGATTTCCGGTAAGATTCAAGGTTGTTCGGATAAAAAAAACAACTATGTGGTTTTGGAAACACTTGAAAAAAAAGGCTCTGAACAAAAGGCGCTTGTTGATAATGACGGGAAGTATTTGTTAAAACAAGTTTTACCCGGTAAATATTTTATTTGGGTATTTGAGGATATTAATTCAAACGGGAACTATGACTACGGGAATATATTTCCCTTTAAATTAGCTGAGCCGTTTTATTTTCGGACTGATACCTTAATAGTTCGAAAGAGGTGGCCCATTAAAAACGTTAATATTAAGTTTAAATAAATAGGAGGAAATATGGAAAAATTAATCGAATGTGTCCCTAATTTTTCGGAAGGAAGAAATCCGGAAATTATTAAACAAATAACAGATGAAATTGAGAAAGTAAAAGGTGTAAAACTTTTAGATGTTGACCCCGGATACGATATGAACAGAACGGTTGTAACATTCATCGGCGCGCCCGAATTTGTTGCCGAAGCGGCTTTTCGTGCAATTAAAAAAGCTTCCGAGGTGATTGACATGAGCGTTCATTCAGGTTCTCATCCGAGAATGGGCGCAACTGATGTTTGTCCGTTTGTTCCGGTAAACGGAGTAACGGAAGAAGAAGCAATAAAACTTGCGGAAAGCGTTGCTGAAAGGGTGGGAACGGAACTCGGTATTCCCGTCTATTTATATGAGAAAGCGGCACGCACTCCCGATAGAGAGAACCTTGCGGTTATCCGCCAAGGTGAGTATGAAGCATTACCCGAAAAATTAAAAAAACCGGAGTGGAAGCCTGACTTCGGTCCGGCAGAATTTAACAAGCGCGCCGGAGCTACCGTAATAGGCGTAAGGGAATTTTTAATTGCGTACAATATTTCGCTTAATACACGCGAGAAAAAATATGCTTCCGATATTGCATTTGAACTTAGAGAAAAAGGAAGATCGGCTCGCCGACCTGCGGGAAAACCATTCTATTACAAAGGCGGTAAAATTATTCGTTATCGCGAAGGCGTTTATCCGTGCGGTTCGTGTGAGTTTGATGGAAAAACAATTGAGGAAACTATTGAACATTGTAAAACTGAACATGGTTATGATTTAGTTGAATTGTTAAAACTGAACTCCATTAATCCGGAGCATCCTGAAGGAAAACCGGTAAAGAAACCTGGTAAATTTAAATTTGCAAAGGCTATCGGTTGGATGGTTGATGATTACGACAGAGCGCAGATTTCGATTAATCTCACAAACTATCATGTAACTTCAACACACCATGTTCTGGAAGAGGCGCGCAAGTTGGCTGCCGAAAGGGGATTAGTGGTTACCGGAAGTGAAATTGTCGGCATGGTGCCTTTTAAAGCGCTTTATGAAACCGGTAAGTATTACCTCAAAGTTCAGGGGCGTTCCACCGGAATTCCGGTAAAAGATGTTCTTGAAACTGCCGTGCAATCGTTGGGACTTAAAGATGTTTCCGATTTTGATATAGAGGAGAGAGTTTTAGGACTACCGAAATTTGATGAAAAAGCGCTTGTAGAAATGAAGGTAAATGATTTCGCCGATGAAGTATCACGCGAGTCGCCTGCTCCCGGCGGAGGCTCGATTGCAGCGCTTGCCGGCGCGCTCGGAGCATCACTTTTTTCGATGGTTAGTAATTTGTCTGCATCAAAACCGGGAAGTGAAAATATCGATTCAATTCTTTTTGAAGCTGCTGAAAAAGCTCAGTTTTTAAAAGATGCGTTAATCAAAGCTGTGGATGACGATACGAATGCGTTTAATTCTTACATGGATGCTCGAAGACTTCCAAAGACGTCTGACGAAGAAAAAGCTGTAAGAGAAAAAGCAATGTTGGAAGGATTAAAAGAGGCGGTAAAAGTTCCTCTAAATACAGCAAAGATGAGTTTGGAAGCTTTAAAGCTTGCAGACACGGTTTTGGAATATGGTAACCCAAACTCAATAACTGACGTAGGAGTCGGCGCTCACATTGCCGGATCGGGTGTAATCGGCGGAATTTATAATGTTCTTATTAATTTGAAAGATATTTCGGATGAAGAGTTTAATTCAGAGATGAGAGCCGAATGCGAAAAATTAAGAGAAGAAACCGATTTATTAATTGGAAAAATTGAGAAGAAAGTATTAAGCAAGATTTAAAATCACTGGTTTTTCTCAATTAGTTTTATTGCAATTGCAATCGAATTTTAGATTAATTAATTTTACATAAGTTCTTTTAATAATTGCGGGCATAACTCAGTTGGTAGAGTGTCAGCTTCCCAAGCTGAATGTCGCGGGTTCGAGTCCCGTTGCCCGCTCAAAAAGGTTGTTACGATAAAAAAAAGTTGCAAGATAAATTCACTTTTTGTAATTTAAAAAACTTGATTTTTGAAAATATTGAGTACGGGACCTTAGCTCAGCTGGTTCAGAGCACCTGCCTTACAAGCAGGGGGTCAGAGGTTCGAATCCTCTAGGTCCCACAAAAAAAGCCTTGCAGAAAAAATT
>CAYLYR010000027.1:15753-16862 GCA_964387835.1 uncultured Melioribacter sp. | reverse complement strand
ACGGAAACATTCACCGAGGAAAATTGGACGCCGGTTTTTCCCATTTGCGCATATAGCTGGCTGAGATTGTTTTCCATAAATTGCTTAATAATATGATTCTCAACCTGTATATTAGCCTGCACCGCTTGATTATGAGCAACCGATAAAGTTACCTTAACTTTTCCCAAATTATCAGGATGTAACTGCAGAGTAATACTCTTTTCTTTGGCTTTTTCAATAATTGCTGAAAAATTCTTTATCAATTCTTCTTTTGTAACTGTAGGCATTGAAAGATCCGAGAACATTTTAATGTTAGCAAATTTTTCACGCATTACATTCGGAGTATTTGTCGGAAGAGCATCCACTCTTTCAATAAATGCCGATCTAAAATCACTTTTTACGTGAACACTCCCTTTATCGTTACCGGCAAAACTTTGATTTTGAGATTCTCTTCCCTTATTCTCATAATCAATGTTTCCCTCTTCTCCATTCTCAGAACTTGCATTTGCGATATTCTCTTTACGTTCAACAGCTCCGTTAGTTTGATCTACTTTATCGCCATGTACAATACTGCTTTTGTGTTGATTACTTACACCGGAAAATTTCTCTCCTTCCTCGGAAAATACTTTGAACGCTTTTTTCTCGAAATCCGTTACTATTTCTTTAATCTTTTTCGATTCGATTACATAAGAATCCGTTTTCCCTTTCAATTCACGAACACTTTCTTTGAACTTTTCCTTATCGTTAATACTTGAAATTTTATCAATGAGAGAATCAACATTTTTAGAAATCTCGCTTAACGTACGGTTTGTTAATTTATGCGATATATTTTTTAAATCGTGCTTTAAGTCATTCGTAATTTTAACAATTTCACTCTTAACAGCACCGTTATCTTTTTCAGACTTGTCAAGATTATTCAAGGCTCTTTTCAGCTTTTCGTATATAAATTTCGGGAAAGGTTCATTGTTTTTTAATTCAGATAAACCTTCTCTCGCAACATTCAGATCAGTGAAGATATTATCCAAAACCGAGTTGTTTTTATTTAAGTTAGTAAGCTCGGACACTTTCCGCCCTTTAATTCCCGACAAAATTTCCTTTGCTTCGTTTACTACATTACTTGATATTTTGCC